>QHYF01000017.1 GCA_003224075.1 Acidobacteriota bacterium | reverse complement strand
AATAAGTATTACGTGGACGAGTTGTACGCTGCATTGATCGTCAAGCCGCTGCTGTGGGTTTCTACAAATGTGCTGTGGAAAGCCGCAGACGTGGCTGGAATCGACGGAACCGTGAATGCTATCGCAGACGGAACGGCCGCCATCGGCGATGGAGTCCGCCGCACGCAGTCCGGGAACACGCGGAGCTACGCAGTGTGGGTTGTCGTCGGAGCGCTTGTGGTGATCGCCGTGATCTTCTTCTGGCCGAGCACTGGAAAACCCGTCATCGAGATGGTGCGTTGATGCTGCCCGGCGGACATCTGCTTTCCGTGCTTATTTTTTTCCCCGCTGTGGGTGCGCTCGCCCTTCTGATGCTTCGCGGTGACGACCACAAGTACATTCGTTTGATCGCCATGGTCGTTTCGGCCGCGGAATTCCTTTTCTCGCTGTTGATGCTTCCCAGGGTGCCGATTGGCACGGCCGGATATCACCTGGAAGAATTTGCGAAGTGGATCAACCAGCCGCCGATCAATTATCACCTCGGTGTCGACGGCATCAGCCTGTTCTTGGTTCTCCTGACGACGTTCCTGACGCCGATCTCGGTTCTGGCGTCGTGGAATAGCATCGCTCACCGTGTGAAGGAATTCTTCGTGATGTTGTTCATGCTAGAAGTAGGCGTCGTTGGCGTCTTCTTGTCGCTCGATCTTTTCCTCTTTTTCCTGTTCTGGGAAGTGATGCTGATTCCCATGGCGTTCCTGATCGGCATCTGGGGCCACGAGCGGCGCGTGTACGCCGCGGTGAAGTTCGTGCTTTACACCATGGCGGGTTCGATCCTGATGCTCGTGGGCATCATCTGGCTCTACAACTCCACGGGCACGTTTGACCTCCCGACGATCCAGCAGATGCTCGCAAATGGCACGATGGTGCTCGCGCCGCGCACGGAAATGCTGCTGTTCCTGGCTTTTTTCCTGGCCTTTGCCATCAAGGTGCCGCTCTTTCCGCTCCACACATGGCTGCCGGACGCGCACGTGGAAGCGCCCACGGCCGGTTCCGTTATGCTCGCGGGCGTTCTTCTGAAGCTAGGCACTTACGGCATGATTCGCTTCTGCCTGCCGCTCTTCCCCGAAGCCTCACATCGGGCGGCGCGCTGGGTCGCGGTACTGGCGATCATCGGCATTATTTACGGCGCATTGGTGGCGATGGTTCAGCCGAACCTGAAGAAACTGGTCGCGTATTCCTCGGTCAGCCACCTCGGCTTCGTGGTGCTGGGCATCTTCGCGTTCCACAACATTTCCATGCAGGGCGCTGTCTACCAGATGCTCGCGCACGGAGTATCCACGGGCGCGCTCTTCCTGCTCGTCGGCATGCTCTACGACCGGCGGCACACTTTTGAAATCAGCGAATACGGCGGGCTCTCCACGCCAATGCCGAAGCTGGCCGCTTTCTTTCTGTTTACCGCGCTCTCTTCGCTCGGCCTGCCGATGCTCAACGGCTTCGTCGGCGAATTCCTGGTCCTGCTCGGCACGTACCAGAGGCACTGGCAGTGGGCTTCGTGGGCCGCGGTGGGCGTGATTCTTTCTGCTTGCTACCTGCTGTGGTCCTATCAGCGAGTGTTCTTCGGCGAAATCACGCGGGAGAAAAACCGCACGCTTCCCGACGCCACCGCGCGCGAAAAGTGGATTCTTGGCGTCGTGGCGGTCGTAACGCTATGGATGGGCATTGGTTCGCCGTTCATCACGCGCCGCACGGCCGCCGCCACTCAAACGGTGATCGACCAGGTCGAACCACAGCGGCCGTACGAAGCCGCAACGCCGCCCGGAGCGGCACCGGAAGTCAAGGGCGATTCCGCAAACACGGCGAAAGCCGTCCCGATCGAAAGGCTGGGAATTCGTTAAATGTTTCCTCGCACCATAGACATTTATCGCGTCCTTCCAGAACTGATTTGGTGCGGCTTCGGCGTGCTGGCAATGCTGCTGCAGCCGTTCGTGCGCAACCGGCACTTTTTCACATTCCTGGCGTTCGTCGGAGCGCTCGCCGGTACTGCTGCGTCCTATTTCGCGTTCCGCCATGCGGGCCCGGGATTCTCCGGGCTCGTCCAGTCCGACTCCTTCAGCTTTTTCTTTCATCTTCTGGTCGGTGCCGTGGCATTTCTGGTGGTTCTGGCTGCCGGGCCGTATTTGGATCGCGAGCGTCTACCTTTCGCCGAATTCTATGCGTTGCTGCTGTTTGCCACGGCGGGCATGGGTGTTTTGGCTTCGGCACAGGAATTGCTCACGGCCTTCATTGGACTGGAGATGAGTTCTATTTCGAGCTACATCCTGGCGGGATACCGGCGCGATTCGCTGAAATCCAGCGAGTCCGCGATGAAGTACTTTCTGCTCGGCTCGTTCGCCACCGCTTTCTTTTTGTATGGCATCGCGCTCGTCTACGGTTCCACCGGCACGACGATGCTGGACAAGATGGCCGCGGCCGACATGTCCAGCACGCTGCTGAAGCTCGGGCTCGCGATGATCCTGATTGGTCTCGGCTTTAAGGTGGCGGCGGCCCCTTTCCAAGTTTGGACGCCGGACGTTTACGAAGGAGCGCCGACACCGGTCACCGCGCTGTTTTCCGCAGGACCGAAGGCCGCGGCGTTTGCGCTGCTGCTGCGCATTTTTGCCACGGTTCCCGCGGCCACGCATTTCTGGTTCTGGGCGTTTTGGGTGTTGGCAGCGCTCACGATGTTCGTTGGGAATCTAGGCGCGCTGGTGCAGACCAACATCAAGCGCCTGCTGGCTTATAGCTCGATCGCGCATGCCGGGTACATCCTCGTGGCTTTCGCGGCTGTTACATTCATGGCGCAGGAGAATTCCGCGGAAGCAGCGCCCGCGTATGCGGCGGTGCTCTTCTACCTGCTGAGCTACGCGCTGGTAAAGCTGGGGGCGTTCACGATCGTTTCGCAGCTTGGCGGCAGCGGCGAAAAAAATCTTTCCCTGCACGATTACGCGGGACTTTCCGAGCGGCAGCCGGTGGTGGCGGCGGCGTTGAGCCTGTACCTCCTTTCACTTCTCGGATTGCCGGTTACGGCCGGTTTTTTCGGCAAATTCTACATCTTCAAAGCTGCCGTGAATTCACATCTGGTGTGGCTTGCGGTGCTAATGGCGATTAACAGCGTGATTGGAGCTTATTACTACTTGCGCGTGATCGTGGTAATGTACATGCGCGAGCCCAGCGCGGAGGCCGCCGCGCTAGCACCCGTGCGGTTCCCAGTAGGCGTCAGCGCCGTGCTTCTCATCACGTTTGTCGGCACCATCCTGTTTGGCGTTTATCCCAACCCGGTCATCAACTTCATCCTCAGGCCCAATCTCCTCGGCCACTGAAATTGTGACCTCGCGCGAGAAGAAGAGGGCCGGACAAAGGCTGGCTTCTGCATTCCTGCGCGGAAAAAGAGAGCGGCCCGGCAGCTTGCGCCACCGGGCCGTTGCCATTTCTTAGATGAGGAAGTCTCTTAGACCTTGAGCGCGATCATCGCGAGCGTGAAGAGCACCAGAGTTTCGACGAACACTAGGCCGAGAATCATCGAAGCACGAATCGGGCCAGCTGCTCCAGGATTGCGAGCCATCCCTTCGCAGGCCGCTGAGGCAATGCGGCCTTGCGCCAAGCCGCAGCCAAACGCAGCGATTGCCATGCCGAAACCGACGGCAATCCCCGCGAGCGCCTTGCCGCCTCCTCCCGTCTGATCTGCTCCCTGCGCAAATGCCGCCGGTGCCATCAGCAGCACTGCCATGAGCGCCATCAACCCTACTGTCCACTTCTTCATCGCTTCCTCCTTATGAATGGCCGCCAGGAGGTGGTTCCCGGACACCGTGCAGCCGGGCTCACGCTGGAGCGGCAGAACGAAACTCGGCTAATGCTCTTCCGAAATAGCCAGTCCCAGGTAAACGGATGGGAGCACCGTGAAAACGTAAGCTTGAACGACAGAAACGAAAAGATGGAGTCCGATGAACAACACGGGGATCATCGCGGGAAAAATTCCGAGAATGACGCCGAGGACCACGGACTTACTCCACCCGAAGCTGGCCCCGCCCGCGAGGAGCCCCAGGAAAATCAGATAGATGAGATCGCTGGCGAACATGTTCGCCCAGAGACGGACAGTGAGCGACAAGAGACGCGCTGAGGTGCTGACGACCTCGACAGGAAAAAGCAGAATGGCCAGTATCCAAGCACCAAAATCCTTAGGCGACCCCGCAAAAGTAAGCAAGTAGCGGCCGATGCCATGATGCCGAATACCCTGCCAGTTGAAGAAAATGAGAGTGAGAATCGCGCAGGCGAGAGGGACGCTCACGTTTCCGGTCGGAGCCTTGAGAAAACTGCCGGGAAACGCGCCCATGAGGTTGGAGAGCAGGACGAAAATTGAAATCGAGCCGACAAAAGGGATGAATTTGGCGGCGCCGTGGTGAACGTTTTCTTCCAGGAGATCCTTGATGCCGAAACCCATGGGGTTCGTGAGCAGCAGTTCAGCTACCTGCTGCATCGCGCCCGGCTTCTCGACGGAAAGTCTCGAGCGGAGCACGAGGGCCAGCACAGTTCCCACGAGGAGCACAACCATGGCCATTATGACGTGTTCTGGGATGGGCAGTTCCGGATTGGTTGGTTTGATGTGCAGCCCCGAGAGCAGCGCCAAAGCAAAGCGGCCGAAGCGGTGATTCACGAATTCGGTCAGCCAGGTAACGTGTTCAGTCATTCTCTAACCCGCGGGACGCAAGATTTCATACACGCTCGCCGCCACCGTCGCGGCTCCAAGAGCACACAAGCCTGCCACCATGCTCAAAGGGGGAACCTTCAGAACCTTAAAAATAACATACACGGCGAGGGCTATCAACCCGTAGCGAAAGATGATGCCGAAGTAATTTCCTAGCGGAACCCGTGGCTTTTCCCTGCCCGCTTGCGAAGTGGAAGCCAGAACGAGAGCATCCAGACCCCGCTTGAGCCAGTGGAAATTCAGCCAGGCCAGCGCTGCACCGATGCACAGACCGAGGCCCCACAGGCGGTCACGCAAGATCGCAACGAGCAGTCCGCAAACAACCCCAATGAGCAGTGTTAGCCACGAGATGCGCCGCTCAGTCACGGCACCGGGCGCCGCTTCAATTGCTTTTGGTTCCATCGCTGCTTCCGGGCAGCCGTCGCAGAACATCCCGCACACCGGCAAAGAATCCCAGCCCGCCCAAGATCAGCATGAAAATGGGCTTCGTGTGCAACCAGCGATCCAGCAGGTAGCCGAACAGCCCGCCCACGACGACGGCCGACACCAATACAAAGGGCAGTTCCATTGCAACCGCAAATTGAGTGGGAGCACTCTTCGTCTTTTTTGCCGCGAGGGATGGTGATTCCGTTTTATCGAGCTTGCCGGGTTTATGGTCCGAAGGCATAGTGAGCGAGCCGCGTGAACGGCTCAGGATACAACCCGGCGGCGAGCGAAACAAACACGGCGACGCCGAGGGCCACGGCTTGCGCACTGCTCATCACCGGACGCGGCGCTTCGCCGGGCGCCTTGAGCCAGGCGTGCACGACGATGCGGAAGTAGTAGTAGAGCGCGGGAACGATATAAAGCACGGCGAAGACGGCGAGGACGGGATGCTTCGTTTCGATCAGCGACAGAAAGATGAAATACTTGCCCATGAAGCCGGCGGTCGGCGGAATACCCGCGAGGGAAAGCATGAAGATCAGAAGCAACAATGCCGAAGCCGGGCTGCGCTGGTACAAACCGTTCAAATCTTCGAGCTCTTCGCCGATCAGTCCCTTTTGCCGAAGCACGATGATCACCGCGAACGCACCCGCGGTCATGAACACATAGGCGAGCAAGTAGAAGGCAATGCCGGTGAATGCGGTTTCGTTCCACGCAACCAGCCCGAGCAGGATGTAACCTACATGCGCGATCGAGGAGTAGGCCAGCAGGCGCTTCACGTTGGTTTGCGTGAGAGCGGCGAGGTTGCCCCAGGTCAACGAGGCGACCGCCACACCCGCGATGAGATACACCCAGGTCTCCTGTGAGGCTGCGAACACGGTAAGAAACAGCCGCAGAAGCAGCGCGAAACTGGCGGTCTTGGAAGCCACGCTTACATACGTGGTGACCGGCGTGGGCGCACCCTCGTATACGTCCGGCGCCCATTGATGGAACGGGACGGCCGCTACTTTGAAAAACAGGCCGACAGCGATCAGCACGAATGCTGCCGCGGCAAGGACCGGCATCTGATGGAGCAAGGAGGGTTCCAGATGCAAAGCCGCCGGATACTCCGCCGAGAGAACCTGGCGCATCTGACTCCCCATGACACCGGATTGGCGGCTCAACTCGATCGCTCTTGCCAGGCCAATTCTCGGATTAAATACCGCGCTAATATTCCGAATGTTCGTCGTTCCGCTCAAACCGTATATCAGCGAAAAACCGTAGGCCAGGATCCCGGAGCTAAACGCGCCGAGAAGGACGTATTTCAGCGACGCTTCATTCGAACGCTTTTCGCGGCGCAAGAACCCGGTCAGCACGTAGAAGCTGAGCGCCATGGTCTCCAGCCCGAGGAACATCACGATCAGGTCAACGCCCGAGGCCATGAACATCATTCCGACACACGCAAAGAGCAGAAGCGCGTAGTATTCCCCCTCCTGCTCCTCTTCGATGTCCAGGTATTTCACGGACAGCAGAATCACGAGCGCCGTGGCTGCCAGGAAGAGTGTTGCGAAAAAGGGAAAGAACGAATCGACCACCACAGACTCGTGAAAGCCGGGAAGATAGCCTCTGGCGCTGGCCGCTACCGCACCACGCAGCTTCCATAGCGTGAATCCGCTGAACAAAGTTCCTGCCAGGGCCGCCTTGGCATAGAAATTCTTGAAGAGCAATTTCCAAAACCAGTTATTTTCAACCGATTCATCGAGTGGGTATCCGATCAGAAGTACGGCCAAGCCAAAGAGAGTCAGCTCCATCTCGGGAAGAATGACGGCGCCGTCTCCCTGGAGATAACCGCGAATCGCGTCGATGAATGGGATGCTCATTCGAATGGACTATTTCGTCCTCGGCATCGCCGCGTGCAATTCGGCCGGAGGCAATTTCGCGTGCTCTGCTTCGTAAAATCTGGGATTCACTTGCTCGACGATCTTCTGTACCGGCTTATCGAGGTAAGCGAAGAACGGCTTGGGATAAATTCCAATCCAAAAGGCCAGGATTACAAGCGGCACGAGCGTCGCGTACTCGCGGAGATTCAAATCCGGCAGCTTCTCGTTGATCGCGTGGGTCACCGGGCCGAACATCACGCGCTGGTAGAGCCAAAGCAGGTACGCTGCGCCCAGCACAACGCCCAGCGTGCCCCAGGCGGCCCAGGCTTTGCTCACCTGAAACGCGCCCTGCAAAATGGTGAACTCTCCGATGAAGCCGTTCAGCAGTGGCATGCCGAGGGAACTCAGGCTGATGATCAGATAGATGGCGGCGAAATTCGGCATCGGCGTTGCCAGGCCGCCGAAGTCTGAAATCATGCGCGTGTGACGCCGTTCGTAGAGCACGCCCACAATCAAGAACAGCGCCCCGGTGGAGATCCCGTGATTCACCTGCTGCAGCACGCTGCCCGCGAGGCCATTCGGCGTGAGCGCAAAAATGCCCAGCGTGCAGAACCCCAGGTGGCTCACGGAACTGTACGCAATCAGGCGCTTCATGTCCTTCTGCATGAGGCAAACGAGCGCGCCATAAACGATTCCGATAATGGACAGGATGACGACGATATGGATGATCCGCGCGCGCATCGCGGCGTCCGTGGGCAGCAGCGGAAGCGAAAAGCGGATGAAGCCGTAAGTCCCCATCTTCAGCAGGACGCCGGCCAGAATCACCGAGCCGGCTGTGGGCGCTTCCGTGTGCGCGTCGGGGAGCCACGTGTGGAAGGGGAACATGGGAACCTTGATGGCGAACGCGAAGAAAAACCCCCAAAAGAGCCATACCTTCAGCGGGTCGGAAAAGTGCTGCGCCGCGGCCAGCAGCGTCGGCACGTCAAACGTACGCGTGTGGCCAGCCGGGACGGGCGCATAAAAGTAAAGCGCCAGGATCGCCAGCAGCATGACCACGGATCCGGCCAGCGTGTACAGGAAAAACTTGATGGCCGCGTACAGGCGCCGGTCGCTTCCCCAAACACCGATCAGGAAGTACATCGGAACAAGCATCACTTCCCAGAACACATAAAAGAGGAAGAAATCCAGAGAAACGAAAACGCCGATCATCCCGGTCTGCAGAAGAAGAAGCAGGATGTAGTATTCCTTGGTCCGCTGATGAATCGCGCTCCAGGACGAAAGGATGGCGATCATCCCGAGAAGCGTGGTCAGCAAAACAAGCAAAAGGCTGATGCCGTCAATGCCGAGATGATATTTCGCGCCGATCGACGGAATCCACTCGGCGGATTCTTCGAATGCAAAGCCGCCCCAGTTGAGGTTGAACCATCGAATCAGGGGAAGCGAAACTAGAAACCCAAGCACACCAAAGACGTTTCCGGCGATCCGGTGAGCGGTCTCCATTTCGCGAGGGATGAACAGCAGCAGAAGAGCGCCCGCGAGCGGCGTGAACAGAACTACCGTCAAGATGTGATGTGCAAAAAATTCCATTCGCTTTGCCTCTCAGCGCACGCCGCGCAGCAACACCTGCATATGGTGCCCGTAATACGCCAGAAGAATTACCAGTCCCACTAGAATGAGCATCGCGTAGCTCGAAAACATTCCGGTTTGCAGCATGCGCACCGGGAAACTGAAGAGCTGGGTCATCTTGGCGCCAAAATTCAGCAGCCCGTCGATCACCCACTTGTCCCACCACATCGACAGCGTCGAGCCGAAGCGTGCCAGCCAGCCCGTGCCGTCCACGCCTAGCCCATCGATCACGTTTGCATCGAAGGTACCGAGCACACTCCCGAGGTCCTTCACGCGATTGACCACCGTTGCGTCATAAATTTCGTCCACGTAATACTTGTGAAAAAGCAGGCCATACGCTTTCGGCCATTTTCTAGCAACCAATTCCGGCGCGAATCTCTTGGTCCGATAAAACTGAATTGCGAGCCAGATTCCGAGGCCAGCAATTGAGATCGATGCCAGCATCAAGACGTACTCAAGAGGTGCCGGTTTCTTGTTTCTTTCCTGTAATACACGGACAAGCTCTTCTCGCGATGCCTCGGTTGCAAACGGTCCTTCGTGGCCGAGAAGTGGGTATAGCGCCTTGGCTACTGTCCTGGAAAAAATAGCTGTGCGTTGTCACCGGTTCCAGAAAACGCTCAAATCGGTTGTTGCCGCCCAGCGCCTGCGGCCAACCGATCCAGCCGCCAATCACCGAAAGTCCGGCGAGAATCACAAGCGGCACCGTCATGGTTGATGGCGATTCGTGAATGTGTTTCTCAACATGCTCATCGGCCCGCGAATATCCAAAAAAAGCGAGGAAGAGCAGCCGGAACATATAAAAAGCCGTCATGCCTGCGGTGAGGAAACCAACGAACCAAAGAACGGGGTGCCTCTCAAACGCGTACCCCAGGATCTCGTCTTTGCTGAAAAACCCGGCCAGCGGGGGAATTCCTGCAATCGTCAGCGTTGCGGTGGCGAACGTCTTTGCGGTGGCCGGAATCTTGTGCCAGAGGCCGCCCATTTTTTGCAGATCCTGTTCTCCGGACATCGCGTGAATGACGCTGCCCGCCCCGAGGAACAGCAGCGCTTTGAAGAACGCATGCGTCATCAAGTGAAAGATTCCCGCGGCGAAAGCACCGACGCCCAGGGCGAGAAACATATATCCAAGCTGGCTGATGGTGGAATACGCCAGCACTTTCTTGATGTCGTTCTGCACCAGCGCCATGGACGCGGCAAAAATCGCCGTGACCGCGCCAACCACCGCGACAATATCCATGGCAAACGGGGCGAGTTGGTAGAGCGCATTCATGCGCACCACCATGTAAACGCCGGCAGTGACCATGGTGGCCGCGTGGATCAGCGCGCTCACCGGCGTGGGACCTTCCATCGCGTCCGGCAGCCAGACGTAGAGCGGGATCTGCGCCGACTTGCCGATCGCGCCTACGAACAGCAGCAACGCGATGGCCGTCAGCACCGGCGCGCCATAGGCCAGCGCTCCACTGCTGACTGCCGTGTGCAGCTCCTGAAGGATTCCCGTAAACCCTGCAGAAGGCGGCAAACCATTCGCGGTAAATCGGATGGTTCCAAGCGTGACCGCGGTCAACAGAATTCCCAGGATGAAACCTGCATCTCCAATGCGATTCACGATGAACGCTTTTTTCCCAGCATCCGACGCCGATTTCTTTAGGAAATAAAACCCGATCAGCAAATAGCTGCACAGGCCGACGCCTTCCCAGCCGACAAACATGAGCAACATGTTGTTCGCCAGCACCAGCGTCAGCATGGCGAACATGAAGAGATTCATATATCCGAAAAAGCGGTAGTATCCGCCCTCGTGCGCCATGTAGCCGATGGAGTAGACGTGAATCAGGAAACCTACGCCGGTGACGACCAGCACCATCACGCACGAAAGCGGGTCCAGTAAGAATCCCCAGTCCGCCACAAACCGCACAGCGTGCCCCGCGCTGGTTTGCATTGGCCCGGGCGTCAGCCACTCGAAGAGGATCTGCTGAAAAACGCGATGGTCCCGATCGGCAGCAAGCAACTCTCGCACTGCCCCCAATGCGCAAACGAAGGACACGCCAACGCTCCCAACGCACAGCAAGCTGACTCCGGGCTTCGGAATTCGTCTGCCCACGAGAAGCATCAGCGCCGCCGTCACGAGCGGAAAGAGCGGGATCAGCCAAAGAAAGCTGAGAAAAGTTCCTGTAGGCGTCATGCGAGTGTCATCCCTTGTTTCCTGTCGCCGCGCGCGAGGCTACCACTTCAACAAATCCATTTCGTCCGCCAGCACCGTTTCGCGGTTGCGGAAAAAGGCGATGATGATACCGAGCCCCACCGCTGCCTCTGCCGCCGCATCCGCAATGATGAAAAGCGCAAAGACCTGTCCCGCTACGTCGCCGTACAACCGGGAAAAGGCCACAAGATTGATGTTCACGGCGTTCAAGATCAGCTCGATGGACATGAGCACGACGATCACATTGCGCCGCGTGATCACTCCGATTGCGCCGATGATGAAAAGCGCGAGACTCAGGAACAGGTAATGTCCAATCGGAAGCATCGCTGTGTCACGTCCTCTTTTTCGCCATGACGACGGCGCCAATCATGGCCACCAGCAATAAAACCGAAGCGATCTCAAAGGGCAGCAGGTACGAGTCGAACAGGCTTTTTGCCACCTCTTCCGAATTGAGCGGCAATTGGTTCGCCGGCGCCGCCGCTAGCACGGGCAATCCTTGCCCGGGCATTTTCGCGGAAGACCAGAGCATGAGTCCGACCTGTGCCGCCAGCGCCAGCGCGATCACGAGCGCCACCCATTTCTGCCGCGCGAATTGGATTTGGCGCACCGCCACGTCCAGGTTCACGAGCATGATCACAAAAACGAAAAGCACCATGATCCCGCCGACATAGAGAATGATCTGCACGATGAACAAGAATTCCGCGCGAAGCTGCAAGAAAATCCCCGCCGTCGCGAGCAGCGAGGTAATCAGGAAGATGGCGCTGTGGACGGCGTTGCGCCGGGTCACGGTGAGCACAGCCCCGCCTACTGCGATTCCCGAAAAAAAATAAAATATGACTTTATCCAGCATAAAAGTCCGAAGGTACGGCGCGATCCGGCCGCGTCTCGCTCTGTTTTTCGGCTGCCAGAATCAGAAGCGCCGCCACCAGGGCGATCAACGCCGCGGGAGTCGTGGCCAGCAGCAGCCACCAGCCGTGCAGGTGAAAATATGTTCCGGCGATCATGGCTACACCGACGAGCAGCACGTTGATGATGGACAACGGGATCAGGAAATGCCATCCCAGCCGCATCAGTTGATCGAAACGGTACCGCGGCAACGTGAAGCGCAGCCACATGAACAAATAGATGTAGGCGCTGACCTTCAGCAAGAACCAGAAGCCACCGTGAATCCCGGCGAAAAATAGCTTCGCCGCTTCCCTGAGCGATGGCTTTATCACCGGTGCAATGACCGGCATCGCCAGCACCAGCGCCAAAGCAATGCACAAACCCGCCACGGCCAGCATAAACCACTGTTGCACGCGCGATGGTTGCTTTGGCGCACGCAGCACGCAATAAGCCCCGACAGCGATCATCAGAAGCGGCGGAACAAAATCCAAAAAATCCAGCCAGCGAACGCTGGCAAACGGCCTGAGCCAGCCGCCCAGAAACAGAGTCGTCGCCACGGAGGCCACCACGATCATGTTTGTGTACTCCGCGAGAAAATAGAGCGACCAGCGGAATCCGCTGAACTCCGTCATGTACCCGGCCACAAGCTCGGACTCCGCTTCCGGCAAATCGAACGGCGCGCGATTTGTTTCCGCGATCGAGGCAACGAGATACGTAAAAAATGCCACCGGCGCAAG
>QHYF01000407.1 GCA_003224075.1 Acidobacteriota bacterium | reverse complement strand
CTGCCAGACGACGGCGCGCACCTGTCGCGGCGGGGCGTGTGGAAAGGGATTGCCCGCAAACAGCAATAGAACGTCGCCATCGCCTCGCAGCAGGTTTTGCTCTGTCCGCAGGACAATCGGCTCCTGCCGCCAGGAACTCAGCGACGCAAACCACAGATTCCAGTCGAAACGCGGCTGATACGGTGCGTAAATCCCGGGCGGCTTGCTGGGGTCCTGCGGCTTAAAGCGGAACGGATAGATGAGCCAGGTTTGCCCGTCGTCCGAGCCTTGGAATTCGATTTCATAGCGGCCCCGCGTCATCATGGCGAAGAGCCCATAGCGATTGGCAATGCGAAAAGGCTCCAAGGCCGAAACCGGAGTTGCGGGTAGCCGGAGTGGCCTGACCATCCACACCATTTCTGCCAGGGTCGCGTAGAAAATCCAGGTGAGCATCACGACGGCGACAGCAAGCTTCAACGTCGCCGTCTGCCTGCGGAGAGTGTCGCGCCAATCGCGCTCTGGATTTGCGGAGGCCAGCGGGTTCGCTTCCTTGGTAGCCAGGAAACGTTTCTTCAAGAAGGATGGGAAGTAGCGCAGCAGAAAGCGATCATCGAGCAAGAGAAAACCCAGCGCGAGGACCAGGTAATTCAAAAACGTGTAGTTTGCGGAAAGGATGATTCCGATTTGCCAGGGCGTCAAAATCAGAAAGCAGAGGATTCGAATGCGCCGCGGCAGAAACATCATCCACGCAAGCGCCAGTTCCAGCGCCAGCGTTCCAAACGCCGTGGCTGCATGGAACCAGTGCGGCAGATGTTGCATGTGCCACCCAATCCACGTCGGCAGCGGGCCGTTCTGGTAATAGTCGTCAAGCGCGGTGAAGTTCCGCCATTCCGGGTCGCCCCCCATAATTTTCGCCACGCCGGATTCGAAATAGATTCGAAAGCACTCCCAGATCAATAGAAACAGGCTTGCGCGCGAAGGTCGGCTCTCTTCACCCCAGCGCGGGCGGAATCCCGGGGGCGCCAGGAACAGCGAAATGAAGCCTGCCTCCAGCAGCATTCCATCCGACTGGTAGGCGGAAAAATCTTGCGCCGCGCTCACGAACGAGAGAAAGCAGACAAAACAAACCGCGAGCATGCCGCGCGGCCAGAGATTCAAGACCAGAAGCACCGAGGCGATCATGCCCGCCCAGCAAATTCCCGTCAGCATGCGCGAACTGCTCGAAAACCACAGCAGCGTCGGCGCGTACCAATAGCCCGCGTGGCCGAACCGCTCGGCCACCGCCTTCAAGTATTCGTTGGCCGGGAGAATTCCCCTCGGTCCAATCAATCCACGGATCTGAAAGACGAGCGAGAAAAACGCCGAATAATAAATCAGACCGATCGCGCGCAGAAAAATCCATCGGGGAAGAAGGCGGTCCAGGGCGCCGCACTCCGAATCGAACAGCCGGCGCAGCCAGGACGCAGGTGACCAGTCGTTCATCAGCGCACATTATACCGGCCCAATTTTGCGCGCGTTGACTTTTGTCCAGGCAGCCCATAGCATTTCTTGTTTGCCCGCGGCCGTCATTTGCTCCTGTGCCGCTGCGTTTGTGACACACCCACTCGGAGGAAGAATGCCCATCAAGGTCGGCATCAACGGCTTCGGCCGCATCGGACGCAACATCGTGCGCACCGCGCTCGACGACAAGGACATCCAATTTGTCGCCGTCAACGACATCACCGATGCGAAGACCCTCGCGCACCTTTTGAAGTACGACTCCGTCCTCGGCAATCTGCCGCACA
>QHYF01000406.1 GCA_003224075.1 Acidobacteriota bacterium | reverse complement strand
GCGGCAAAGCTCGGCCTCATCCCGCAAGCAGGCGCCATCCAATGGGCGGCTGCGAAGTCCGAAGCAGTAAAGCTTTAGGAGTTTGTTGAAAAATGTCTTTCGCCGTCATTCTGAGCGCAGCGAAGAATCCCTCTTGCTGCCGGACACCAAGGAAAAGAGAGATTCCTCGTCGCTTCGCTCCTCGGAATGACGGACCTTCCGAGTTTTTCAACAAGCTGTCAGGGACTAAAAGAGACAAATCTTGAGACTGACGAAACAACAAGCCCTGGAAATGCTCGAATCCGATGACCTCGTGGGCATCGGCATGGCCGCTCACCAGGCGCGCTTGAAGAAAAACGACCCGCGCGTCGTCACCTACCAGATCGACCGCAACATCAACTACACGAATTTCTGCACCGAGTATTGCTCCTTCTGTGCGTTTTACCGGCCGCTGGGAGCGAAGGACGGCTACATCCTGTCATTCGAGGAAATCTACCAGAAGATTGACGAAATGCTGACGCTCGGCGGCACCGGGATATTGCTCCAAGGGGGCCTTCACCCTGATTTGCAGATCGGCTTCTACGAAAATTTGCTGCGCTCTCTGAAGACCCGCTATCCGCAAGTGCATCTGCATTGTTTTTCGGCTCCGGAAATTCTGTGCATCGCGGAAGTTTCTGAAATCAGCATCCGCGAGACGATTCAGCGGCTCATGGATGCGGGGCTGCAATCGATTCCGGGCGGTGGCGCGGAGATTCTCGACGACGAAGTTCGCGCCAAGATCGCCCGGCTGAAGTGCACCAGCGACGACTGGGAAGAAGTGCACCGCGTCGCGCATTCACTCGGCCTGCGCACCACCGCGACGATGATGTTTGGCTGCGGCGAAGAACTGCGCCACCGCGTCAACCATTTAGAACGACTGCGACGGATTCAGGAAGATACCGGCGGCTTTACCGCCTTCATTCCCTGGATGTTCGCGGCGGAAAACACCGCCCTCGGTAAGAGAGTGCAGGAAACCACGGCCGTCGATTATTTGAAGACGCTGGCTGTCAGCCGCCTCTATCTCGATAACATCGACCACGTTCAGTCGAGCTGGCTTACGCCCGGAATCAAAGTTTGTCAGATCGGTTTGCAGTTTGGCGCTGACGATGTCGGCAGCATTCTGATTGAAGAAAACGTCGTCTTTGCCGCTGGCGTGAAAAACCGCACGAACGAAAGCGAACTCCGCCGCATCATCTACGACGCCGGCTTCATTCCCGCGCAGCGAGACACCCTCTACCGCTCCTATGCCCTCAAGTAAGCTTCGTCAGTTTAGTGGGTTCTGTGTGAGAGACGCGTCACTTACGGCTTGCGGAGCGGGCGAATCAGGATTTCAACTTCCGTTCCGTCAGGCAAATCAACATCCTCGAGGAGATAAAGAACACCGCTGCGGAATCGGGCGCGGATTCTGCGAGGCTCGGTCCTAGAACTTGGCGTTTCCAATCTTGGAGCAGAGGGCAAGCTTGCCGAGCGACCCGCGGTTTCATCGAGTGCTTCATTGGCAAGGGCGTCGGCTTCGCGGTTCTGTTCGCGGTAGACATGATCGATGCGGAAGGAATCGAACGCTTGTGACATTTTTTTTGCGCGCTCGAAAAGCGGCTGAAGCTCCGCGCTCTTCACTTTGTATAGCCCGTGCATCTGCTTGACCAAGAGTTCGGAGTCGCTTTCGATTCGAATCGCGCGGACGCCGTGCGACTGTGCGTAATCCATGGCGGCGATGAGGCCGTAATATTCCGCGACGTTGTTGGTCATGCGCCCAATGTACTTCTTCAATTTGGCAACGAGTTCGCCCCGTGGGTCGCGGATGACTACACCGTAGGAGGCCGGGCCAGGATTGCCACGCGAACCGCCGTCAATGTTCGCGCGGTAAGCCGCGGGAGCCGGCTTCAGCTCTGCAGGCGCATCGCCAAAGAGGCCCTTTCCACGGGGAGTCGATGGGCGGCGCGGCATCAGTGATTCGTCGAGGCGGCCGAGGAGGCATTCGCGGAGCCACTCGCCGGATTCGCCACTGGAATGGGTTCCAGAGTGTACAAAATGAGGCCGCAGCTCTCGCAGCGGTAAACCTCTTCGCTGGTTTCCGTGCGCAGTTGCTGGAGAATGTGCGGGAGAACGCGCATGCCGCAACCACGGCATTGTCCGTCGCGGGCCTCGGCCATGGCCGTGCCGTTGTGGCGCTTGGCAATGCGCCCGTAAAGATCGCGCAATTCTTCCGGGACCGGAGCAATGAATTTTTCCCGCTCGGCGATAGCGGCTTCGAGCTGTTTCCTTTTCTCCGTCCCTTGTGCTTCGATCTCTTTTCGTTCGGCCGCGACGGCTTGCTCGGCTTCTTTCAGCCTGGATTCCGCGATCTTGACGCGACGCTCGGCTTCTTCAGCGGCCATCATAACTTCGAGCTGCCGGTCTTCGGCCTTGGCAACTTCGGCCTCAGCGTTGGCGATTTCATGCTGGAGAGCTTTGAACGCTTCGTTGGTTTTTACCGCGCCACTCTGGTCGCGGTACTTGCGCGCGCGATCCTTCCATTGTTGCACTTCGAACTCGAACTTCTTGCGTTCGGCGATAATCTGGCCGTGGGCCTCTTTTGCGGCGGCAACTTCAGCGCNNNNTGGAAAAGCTTCCAGTTCAGCGCGCAGAGCAGAAATCTGGTGGTCAACGCGCTGAAGCTCGACCAGGTGAGGAATCGCCGGATGCATGGGAGATCAATTCTAGCACAGGGCGCGGCGGGCTTTGCGCGAACCGCGGCGGCAGATAGAATGCCTTCGTTTCGCATGCAAAATTTTGGGGTTCGGTCGTTCTAAGGAGAAGAAAAAATGCCGCACGTTCAAATTACCTGGGTCGAAGGGCGTACCGCGGAGCAAAAGCGCAAAATCGCGGAGCGTGTCACGGCCGTGCTGATCGAGGATGGCAAAGCAAAGCGGGAAAATATTCATGTATCGTTTCACGATGTTCCAGCGACGAATTACGCCGAGGCGGGCGTGCTCGTAACAGACCAGAAGCGCACGCCGTGAATGCTGAAAACGCTGCGAGGCGCTCTCTTTTCTTGT
>QHYF01000408.1:2771-5016 GCA_003224075.1 Acidobacteriota bacterium | reverse complement strand
GAATTTTTTTCGCAATTGCATTTCTAATTCTTTCTACGTTCTTGTTTCTCGTGCCGCTGCGCGCGCAGAAGCCTGCGGCGGGCCATCTGCTCGTACTCAGCAACGTGACAGTGGTCGACGTCCGCACTGGCGCATTGCGGCCCGATCAGACGGTCATACTCGAAGGCCATCACATTGCCTCGATCACGCCGAGCAAGTCCGCGAAGTATTCGGGGGACGCACGGCGCGTGAACTGCCGCGGGCTTTTCCTGATTCCCGGGCTTTGGGACATGCACGTGCATCTCGCGTTCGGCGACTGGTTCCCCGGCGCACAGGAGATCTCGCTGCTGCTCTTCGTCGCGAATGGCGTCACTGGAGTGCGCGACATCGAACTGGACATCGTGGAGGACTGGCGCAACGACATCGAGGCGGGGTGGCTCGCCGGGCCGCGCAATTACACTTCCGGGCCGATGCTGGATGGGCCGAAGCCGCGCTTTCCCAGTTCAATTGCAGTTACCACGCCCGAAGATGGGCGGCGCGCCGTCGCCGATCTGAAGCGCGGCGGCGCGGATTTCATCAAGCTGCAATCGCTGATTCCACGCGACGCGGTTTTCGCGATCGCGGAGGAAGCGAGGAAGGAGGGGATTCCTTTCGAGGGACACGTACCCGATTCCGTTCGCGCGAGCGAAATGTCTGCAGCCGGGATGAAAAGCTTCGAGCATCTGATCGGCATTTTCGAAGGGAGCTCGGCCGCGGAAGACGACTTTCTGAAGGGGAACAAAACGGAAGGACGCTTCCTCGCCACGTACGATGCGCCGCGCGCCGCTTCTCTGGCTGCGACGCTTGCGAAGAATCAGACGTGGCAGTGCCCGACGCTGGTGTGGGAACGCGGCGGGAACTTGATTGACGTGACCGATTTCGGCAAAGACACGCGCGCGAAGTACGTCCCGGCGTCATGGAAAACAAAAACATGGAAGAGATTCACTGACGAAATCATACAGGGCTACGGCACGGACGATCTGCCGACGCGAAAGAAGTTCTTGGACAAAGAGCTTGAGGTCGTCGGAATGTTGCACAAGACCGGAGTGCGCTTCCTTGCGGGAACGGATACGCCTGCAGGAGTTTATGTCTTTCCCGGTTTCAGCCTGCACGAAGAATTGCACCGCTTCGTGGCCGCAGGATTTACCCCTCTCGAAGCGCTGCAAACCGCGACGATCAATCCGGCGCGTTTCTTCGGGCTAGAAAACCAGCTTGGCGCCATCGAAAGAGGGAAGCTCGCCGATCTAGTTCTGCTGTCCGCCAATCCTCTCGAAGACATCGCCAACACGCAGAAGATCGCGGGCGTCGTCGTGAATGGTCGTTACTTCAATCGTGCCGAACTCGACCAGATGCTCGACCGCGTGGAAGCCGCCGCGCGCCGCCAACGCTGAGGAGCGCGAAGCTAGAAGGTGAAGGAAGCGCCCATGAGGGGGACGATGCGGGAGCGAAGGCCCGCCTGGTTGAGTTTGACGCTGACGTTGCCGCTAAAGAGAAGCCCCTTGACGGGATTCCATTTGAATCCACCAGCCGCATCTGCCTGAGTATAGGAAGCTGTGGAAGGCGACACGACAGATTGCGACGGTGCGAGAAAGAAGTTCTGAAAAACCTGGACCGGGGGCGATAAAAGCGTGGCGCGGGGAGCGTCGAACACATGCTGAGCGATGCCGTCCACGTTTACCGTCAGCTTCTTGAACAAGGCGAAGTCCACTCCACCGGAGTAGATGAGGCGATTGGGAAGAGTTCCTTTTACAAGAGTGCCAGTGGAAGAACTAGCGACCGTGATCAAGTCCGTTTTTCCATTGAATTGATAGCCGATATTAAAGTGGGGAGAAAAATGCCCAGCATAAGTGAAGTTTGCGAAGGGCTTGGCACCATTTGCACCTGAGCCAAGATAGCTGTGGGAATCCCCGGAGGGCAGACGGACCTCGACTCCCAGAGAAAACCCGCCATGATCTTTCTGCGCTCTACGGAGCTTCCAGGCATTCACCTTTGTGGCAAAAACGATGTCGCCGATGCCCGTCGCTTCACCAGCACGAGTGCCGCTCACAGTAGCAGGCCGCGGAAAACTCGATGAAACAGCGAAGCTTTCTGAAAAAGTATCTCTCAGGTCCACTCGGAGCAGGGGAATCGCGACGGAAACGTCGACGCGGCCCGTCAAGCCGTAAGTCAAATATCCAACGAACTGATGAACTTTCAACTGAAGGAAGTTGTTGGAGATGCCGGCGAT
>QHYF01000408.1:0-2646 GCA_003224075.1 Acidobacteriota bacterium | reverse complement strand
GCTCTTTGAGTCAGGATGGGGCCGAAAGATTGGTCCAGCTGTTCCGGCAGTTGAGTGACCGGATTGTTCGTGTAGATGATACCGGAGGCGGGAGAGGCGAGAGGAATCTGGCTAACCTCCGCGCCGATGGCGCTGGAAAGAAAATTGAGGCTGTCTCTTACTGGTACCGCGCCACCAGGCGGCGCCGGTTGCAAGGGGGATGCCGGTGACAAGCCAGAAGGGGTTTGCGCAACCTGAACCAAACAGGCGAGATTTGGAGAAGGAGACGATGTTCCAGCACCACAATTGATTTGGGCGGGAGCGCTTTCGGCCAGCAGCATGAGCATCAAAAGGGCAAGAACATTTCTGAACAAAGTCCCTGCGGGAGAGGAGGTCGCAAAAGACAACTGAGAGTTCAGAGGCTTCATTTCGCTCACCTTTTTGAAATCATCGCCTTGCATGGCAAAGACCTGTTTAATTCACCTGGACCATAACTACCAGTGAATCTGTCGAGGCAGAGGAGTTTGTCGTCGGGGTCCCCGTCACGGTCACCGAGCCGGTAGCAGTCTGGGTTGGCGGGATTGGCGGTGTGGGCGTGTTGGGCTGTGAAAATTGGCCACAGGCTGCCGCCCAGGTCAGGACAACGGCGCACAACAGGAGAACAGCAAACGCTCGATTCCATTGGGACGCAGGTGCCCAAAGGAATCGAATCCGATTCTTGGCGGCGAACACAAGGATCAACAACGTCAGAAGCGTAATAACCGAAACACTTCCAGGAAGACCGGGCAAGGGAGTTCCAGGCGTCAGAGGAGGCCTGAGATAGGCGCCTCCAGAGCGGGTGACAGAGAGCGTCAGCGTGACAAGGGTCTTGCCCGTCGCGCTGCTCGAAGTCGTGGTATTGGGGCTAAAAGAACAGCTTGAGTTTGGCAGTTGGACGAAATTCGAGCACGCAAGAGTGATTTGGCCGCTCGTTGGACCTAGAAAGTCCAAGTCCAAGGATCCAGAGCTTGCATTGCTGGGGATCGTGATTTGCACCGTACTGCCAATACTGCTTGCATTCGCATAAACGAATTTTGAAGCAACGATGGGAATAGAGGCTGTGGCCGTCTTCGTGAAGTCAGCAATAGCGAAACCGGTGATGGTGACGGTCGCGGAATTCGGCACGGCAGCCGGGCTGGTATAGGTGGCCGACTGATTGCCTGAGGCCGCTTGGATATTCCCAGCGGTAGCTTGCCAGTTGAGGCCGGTAACGCTGCCGAAGGCTACGGCATTCGACTCGAGATAATTAGCAGTATTGTAGCCAGAAGTGGGGCCGCCTACGGCGAGCGTGGGAGTAGCTGCGGTGGGACCGGTGTTCTGCAGCGTGGTGGTATCAACGCCGAGAAGCACCGTGAACGAGATGTTGGAGGAAATGAAAAACGTGGTAGAGGCGACATGCACCGGATCCGCGACAGAAGTCGCAGTGACCGTGATCTGGGCTCGGTTCTGCGTTCCAAGGCAGCCAGCCGGATTTGCGGCACACGATGGGGCCATGGGAACGACCGGCGGAGCCGAGTAGCTATTACCATTGAACGAACCGCAGGGGATAGTAGCGGAAGTGCCAAAGTTGGGCGGGGCAAAGCAGGTTCCGTTGATTGCGAGAGTAACCCCTTGATTCGTATCGTTCATCAATGTGACGTTGCTGCCGGTCGTCTTTGGAGTGAAGTCCACTGAGCCGCCGATCAGAACGTTAGAGATAGACGCGGGCATGGAGAGCTGAATCGTCGAGCCAATATTGATCGTAAAAGTCTTGGATATGAGCGGGTCAGCGACGGAACTCGCCTGGAACGTAACCGAAGCTGTCGAGCTCGGCGTGACGGGGGTGGCGTAGGGAACGATCGGAGGAGGGACATATGTCCCCGCCTTGACGTCAGTGAATTTGCCACAACTGGAAGTAGCGGGGTTCGCGACGGAGCAACTGAGGATGGACCAGATGACGCCTTGGCCGGTGTCGCCCGTGATGACAGGGGTAAGAGTATAGCTGGCAGTCTCAATGAGCAATTGAGACGGTGGTGCAGTACCGTTCACTTGGAAGCCGTTGAGCGCGACGTTTGAAGTAATCGTGACGGGCGGATTCGTTACAGAGAATTTCGTGGCGTCCGTGACCGATGTGGCGCGGAATGTGACCGTAGCCGGGGCTTGCGGATTCGACTGGGAAGCATAAGGAACCACGGACGGAGGAGTGAAAACCCCACTGCTCGCGTTGATCGAACCGCAAGCTGCCGTAGCGGGCGTCGCTGCGGAACAGCCGTCAATGGACCAGATGACACCTTGAGTGTAGGGATCTCCTGTTAGCGTGGTGGAGAGCGTGTCTGGGTTCTCGATCAGGAGTGCAGCAGCGGGATTAAAAGCGATGGTGCTGAAGGCGATATCCGAAGAGAGACTGAGAGTGGATGCGTCCGATACCGTGGTGTCGCTGACGGAAGTTGCGGTGACTTGAACGGAACTGGGAGGATTGATCTTAGCAGGGGCGGTGTACAAGCCGGTAGAGTCAATGGTGCCGTTGGTTGTCGTGCCGCCAGTAAACCCGTGCACCGCCCAGGTTACACTCTGGTGCGCCGTAAATTGCAGAGTGGTTGCGATGGTCAGATCGAGACTGGACGGTTTGGGGGTGACTGACACAGGAAG
>QHYF01000405.1 GCA_003224075.1 Acidobacteriota bacterium | reverse complement strand
GAAGTCGGCAAAACGTGGCCGGAAGCCGATGCCGACATCGCCGAAACCATCGATTTCCTCGAATTCTACGGCCGCGAAATGCTGCGTCTCGCCGAGCCCCAGAAGCTCACGCCGGTGCGCGGCGAGCGCAACTATCTTGTCTATATTCCGCTCGGCGTCGGAGTGATCATTCCGCCGTGGAATTTCCCGTGCGCCATCATGGCCGGGCTGGTCGCCGCGTCTCTTGTCACCGGCAACGCTGTGGTGCTCAAGCCGGCCAGCGATTCGCCGGCGATCGCCGCGAAATTCGTCGATATCCTTTATGAGGCCGGCATCCCCAAGGAAGCGCTGAATTTCATCACTGGTCCGGGCGGCGCCGTGGGAGATACTCTCGTCCAGCATCCCAAGACGCGCTACATCGGCTTCACCGGCTCAAAGGAAGTCGGCCTGCATATTAGTGAGCTGGCGGGCAAGGCGATGCCCGGCCAGATCTGGATCAAGCGTACCGTGCTCGAGATGGGCGGCAAGGATTCCATCGTCGTGGACGAAGAAGCCGATCTCGACGCCGCGGTCGAAGGAACCGCCCAGTCCGCGTTTGGCTACCAGGGGCAGAAGTGTTCGGCCTGCTCCCGCGCCATCGTCTCCGAAAAAATCTATGACACGTTCGTGCAGATGCTCGTCGACCGCACCAAGAAAATCACCGTCGGCCCCAGCGACGATCCCAACAACTACATGGGTCCGGTCGTCAGCCAATCGGCGATGAAAACCATTCTCGATTACATCGAGGTCGGAAAGAAGGAAGGGAAGCTGCTGACCGGCGGGAAACGCGCGCCCGGCGATGGCTACTTCATCGAGCCGACGATCATTGCGGATGTTGATCCGAAGGCCCGGCTGGCGCAGGAAGAAGTTTTTGGCCCCGTTCTCGCCGTGATCAAGGCGAAGAATTACGACCATGCGCTCGAAATCGCGAACAATACCGAGTTCGGTCTCACCGGCGCCGTTTATTCGAAGAATCCGGAGAAAATCCGCAAGGCCGAGCAAGCGTTCCATGTCGGCAATCTCTATATCAATCGCAAGTGCACCGGGGCGCTGGTCGGCGCGCATCCTTTCGGCGGCTTCAATATGTCGGGGACGGATTCCAAAGCCGGTGGGAAAGATTATTTGCTGCTTTTCCTGCAGGCCAAGTCCGTTGCGGAAAAAGTCAGCTAAGAAGTTGTTGTGGGTTTCGCGCCTGCGCGAAGTTTTGCCCGCTTCAAGACGCGAAAGACGGGATAACTCAGGACCAGTATCATCAAAGCCAGCATTGCCGGGCTCGGCGGCCAGAACCGGCCTGTCAGTATTACGCCTCTCAAATCTGGTGCGATGGAGCCGATGAGGAATAGAACCGATGCGCCGAGCGCGATTGCCGTTGTCCAGGGATAACCCCACGCCCGGTAAGGCCGATGCATCTCCGGCTCTCTCTTGCGCAGAACAAAGAGCGAGGCATAGGTGAGCGTGTAATTCGCCACAAAGAAAAACGATAACATCGCGATCACGCGCTCAAACGAGCCCAGCACGAACAGCACTCCAGCGACGGTGCTAAGGAGCAGTGAAATCGTGGGGGTGCCGCCGGCGTTTACCTTCGATGCCTGGCGGAAAAATAATCCGTCGCAGCTCATCGCGTAGAGCGTGCGCGTGCAGAAAAGCTGGTTGGCGTTGAGGCAGCTCAACATCGAGATCACCATGATCGAGCGGATGATGGGATCGCCAAATTTCCCGAAGACGCGGTCGGCGACCGCGCCCAGAACAAAATTATTACCGGCAATTTCATTCATGGGGAGCACGTAGAGCGCCACGAGATTCAGCAGCAGATAAATTCCCATGATGGAGAAGACGCTCCCGAAAATCGCTCGCGGGACGTCGCGGCACGGTTCACGCACTTCTTCACCGAAATAAATGACGCCGTCCCAGCCATCAATCGTATAAAACACGGCCTGCAGACCCAGCATGATCGCCACGGCCAGCGGCCATCCCGATGCGAGGGTGAGGGGAGGCGCGTTGCTGTGCAGAGCGGCCTGGTGTGCCTGGCCTCCTTTTAAGAAGCACCCAAGCACGAGAACCACGAACCCGGCCGTTTTTATCGCCGCCGTCAGAAGCTGCGCGCCGCTGCCCCAGCGAATCCCGCGCCATTGCAGAACGCCAAATCCGACGATAATTGTGACGGAGAGGAGCTTTATTTTTTGCGGGCCAGCGAGGATGGGAAAAAGACTCCCGCTATATTCGCTGACGACGATGGCGACGGCCGCGGCCGTACCGCAGGTCGAGAGCCAATCACTCCAGCCGACGATGAAACCAGCATACTCGCCGATAGCGCGGCGCGAAAAATTGTACTGGCCTCCGCTGCGTGGAATCGCGGCGCCAAGTTCCGCCATCGAGGGGGCGCTGAA
>QHYF01000078.1 GCA_003224075.1 Acidobacteriota bacterium | reverse complement strand
GAAGCGGCGGTCGTATTCTCGATGAGCTTTTTCAATGTCGTCTTTCAATCGGATGCAGAGATCTTTGTTTTGGCGGCCTAAGCGCACCTGCTCCGGACGGAGCATTTTTATGTCCTGCATCGAAACTTTGGCAACGCGATTTGCGCGCCGGTGCAATTCCTGTTCTTCGGGAGACAGCCGGTTGACGTCAAACTCTTCTCCAAATTCAGGCCCGGAGGAAAGGGCCGCTTCCGCCGGTTCCATCAGCTCGAACGGTTCCGGCTCCGCATGCAACTCGAATTCGGGAGCGGCGGGCCCCTTGACAGCGGGTACCTGCGACGCCATGGGTGCCGGCCTGGAAGGGCCCGGCCGCTGCGGTGCCGCGGGCGGCTCGGCAGCCACTTTCCCGACCAAATTCGTGATCTGCGCTTCCAGCGGCGAGCGCGGGCCGACCTGCAGGGACACAGTTACGAATCTCGAAAGAACTTCGAGCGCCGCGCTGAGAGAAGCCGCGGAGGTTTGCGCGCGGAGCAAGGGCGGAAGCGCATTGGTGGGCCTGTTGCTGGCGCAAGCAGAGACAACGTCGTTGACGGCATGGTGCAGCTCATCCGAAGCACGTTGGATGCGCTCGAGATTATCGCGGAGTGCGCGCGCAATGGCCTGTTCCACGGCGTTGGGTTCTTGTGACATACCTATTTTGGGGGTGTTTCGCCCGTGATCCCCCGTCTTTGCATTTTGGAAGCTAGGTGCTTTGGAGTCAACCGCCTGAGGGTACCGCTGTGCCCAATCGTTGCTTAACTGCGACAGGGCGGATTCCTCTAAGGGCCAACGGGAGCCGCGCCTCGAAACAACGATACCGGAAGAATGAGTGTAGCGCCAACTCACTTCGGTCTGGCCGCCACAGAACTCTTGCACTGGAACAAGACGCGCAGGGCCTCGAACACGGGCTTTGCGCTCTCGTCGACGGCCACATCTCCGGAATACGTCACTCCGTCCTGAGCGTCCAGATAGACCTCGGCGCTGTGATTATCGTCCGCACGGAAATGCAGCGGCTGCGGAGCCGGAGTAGTTTTGTCGCTGAGGGAGAGGAGTCTTCCGCTCGCGCAGCTGTACGATTTCGCCCAAAGAGAATCAAACATCCCGCGCGCGCTGGCCTCTGCGGGCAGATCCCCAGCGTAGGCAACCTTCACGGCATCCCATTGCAAAATTCCAGTGTGGCCTTCTTTGTCGTGGAACTTGATGACGTGCGGTGAAGCCGGGGGCGGAGGAGAGCTTTGGTTCCCTGTCCTGGCGGCGTCATCCGCACTTTTTTCCGTCTTGACCGAAGCGGTGGAAATTATTTCTGCGGGATAAGGAACATCTACGGAACCGATCATTCCGGTGCGGGTATCGCAGACGAGCAGCCGAACGCGCGCAGTCTCCGGCTTCGGCGCAAAGGCGATCGAATGGGAGATGCCATGCGCCTTCGCTGCTTCGTACTCAGGCTCCGTGAATTTCTGACCGACGGATTGACGGTTGTATTGCAAAGGCAACCCGCGGGCGTTGAACATGCACGTAGCAAGTTCGATCTGCGCATTTCGCACACCGCCTTCAAGCGGACCGAACGAGAGGGCATTGGGATCAATCACGATAAAATATTTTGCTTGCCCTGGCTGATCGGGGGGCAGGGCTGTAGCTTCGACGAGAATCGACGTGGCCGTGAGAAAATCATTGCACGCGGCTTGCGATATGCGAGCGTCCGTGTCTTTCGCCTCTTTAGCAGAAATCGTGGTGTCCGATTCGCGTGCAAAGTAGCCTTCGCGATGAGAGAGGCGCACGCCGGGCCGCGTGATCTTCACAGAAATCCGCCGGAACTCACCGTGCCAATTCTTGTCAGTCGGATAGTACGTCAGTTCGTAATATGAAGACGAATCATCAATCGCTCTTTTGACGCATTCCGAAAGATCATTGTTGTTCAGGCAAACTTGACCGCCTGTTTGTTCGGCGAGATTCTGCATCGATTCCTGAGTGGAGAAGCGCACGTTGCTCTCGCGCCCCAGTGTCGCCCCCTCTGAAAAAGGATTCAGCCTGCCCCGCGACTCGGGATCGAAGAGCGCCTGCGTCTCAATACCCCGAGGATCGACAGGATACACGGCGATCTGGGCGTCCGTGAGAGCGCTCGCCACAGCCGTCAAATCATCGCTGTAATTGCGCAATCCACTGAACCTCGCAACCATGGTCAGGTTTGCATCCGGCGTAATGGCGAGAGGAAAGGCGGACGAAAGCCAAATCAGGTTCTTCCTCCCGGGGTAGCCGCTGACGTGCCGGGCGATCACGCGCAGTGCGTCGAGAGTCATCCTTGCACGGATGTCCATGGAATCGGCGTATTGCTCTCTCTCGAAGCGCTGGAGCTGCAGCGCCCGCATCGCCAGCAGCGCGTTTGAGTTCCCACCTCCGCTGCTTCCCTGGCCGCCGGGTTGGGCGCTCGGCGGACCTCCGGGCATATCGCTCTGGCCCTCGGCTCCCGCCATCTGCTCCAGGAGGGAGGAATGACTAAAAGTATCGTCACGAGCGTCCTTGGCTTGCAGGTTTGTGGCCTCCAGCGTCAGCGCGCGTTCCGCCGCCGCACGAAGGAGCTTGGCGTCCGTCGTGAAACTCTGGAGCAGGCGCAGTTCCCTGCCCAACAGGAACACCGCCATCGGAACATCGCTTGGAGAGGATGCTAGCAGCCGCACCATCTTCTGCCGGACCTGCAGTTGGGTGGCTGCATCGGTGTTCAATCCATCTACCAGCAGGATGGTGGGCGGCGCGGACAAACTCTTCGTTGTCACCAGATTCGTGAAGACACCGGCAGGAAGTTGGAGCGCCGCCCTTTCGGGATCAGGAGCCTGTGTCAAAGAGCGATCCAGCAGCCGGAAGGAGGCGATTTGTTGGGGAGTCTTGTGTGAACCTGCTTGCTCGGTGAGCTGGAAATCGCTGGCCTGGAGGTCGCGGACGGGATTGCCATGCCGATCTCTCGCCACCACGTCCACCGTTACCAACCGCGTCGTTACCTTCAACACCGCCGGAGGTTCCTGTTGGGGAGGCCGAGGCTGCGGTTGGTTCTTCTCCTGGGAAGCTCCGGTGGAGCTTAGGAAAGCAAGCAGCCATGCGACGGAGACAAATCCGAAGCCTCTGCGATTGGTTAGACAATGCCAAACTCTCATTTTAGAACGCCTGATCCTAGGCCCCGCCGCCTGGGTATCATTTCCTCGTAATAATACAAGAATATCGAAATTCTCAGGCGATATTTCGATTCGCAGTCTTCGCACCTGCTCTTAATGTTTCTTTTTAGGCCGCGACCCCGGTCTTACGCGAGAATCCCTGTCGACTGTAAACTAACAACCCGATCCAGATTGCAAGCCGCAAGTGAGAGTCCGACCGCGCTTTCATCTAAATGGTATAATTACAAACAGGGGGCGACACGGTTTCGACGGAAGCTGTCGCGGCCCGAAGGCATGCCGGGACCCACCTGCCCGTAACTTGGTGGAAAACTAGAACTGCCAACAACAACTTGGCACTTGCTGCTTAATTAATTAAGCGCACGCTTCCCCGGGCTTTGCTCATGGGCCCGGTCAGAGGCGTCACACAGTGAGCTGGCCCGAGCTTTTCGGTCCGTAAGGCTCGGGCGAGATTCATCGGACTAGCCGGCTGCGTTTCTTGCTCATTCTGAGCGTGGCGGGCGAACCTAACTGAATTGAGCTAAGCATGTAGGCTTCGTGTCGCAGCGCTTTTCGGACGGGGGTTCGACTCCCCCCGCCTCCACCATTCTTTGGCCGTGTCGAGATTTTCGTTCCTGCGGAACGCCAGTCGTCACGGGCGGACACGTCGCCTCGGTGGCAAGCGGATTTGAGGTCTCTTGCGCCCCGACAGGTGCGACGAAAGTCCAAATGCCAGAGCAACTGTCAACACCAGCTTCCAATTGTCTTTTCTCATTCGAATTCTGTTCGCAAGGAGGGGCTCCGACGGACTCGCTGGCCGAAAACAAACCGGCGCTTGGGTTGTCTTTTTCTGACGAGGCCAACGCCAACGGAAGGAATGAGAGAAGCAAAGACCGTACGGAATAAGATACGCGCGTCCGAAAAAAACGAGGCTCTCTTCATGTACTGGAAATCCGCTCTGGCCTTCAGCGGCTTGATTCTCCTCTCGTAGAAACTATCCAAGTCGCCGGGCGCGACATGCTTCAGTAGCTGCTCCTCCCTGCGGAACAAGAGGGTGGCGAATCCGGTGAGGCCCGGGCGATAAAATGCGTCTGTGGCGGCCGCGTACACCGGGAGCTTGGAACGCGGACCGACTAAGCTCATTTCGCCACGCAATACATTGTAGAATTGCGGCAGCTCGTCCAGCTTCACCTTCCGCAGTATTTTACCAATCGTTGTAATGCGGGGATCGGCGTCTCGCGTCAAGCACGGTCCGCTTCCCTCTTGTGCGACTTCCATGGTGCGAAACTTGTAGAGCGTGAAGAGCCGCCCGCGATACCCGGCTCGTTTCTGCCGGAAAAATCCGGGTCCTTGAGAAGTGACGCGAACTAAGACATATATGATGATGCCCGGAACTAGAGCCGCGACGAGTGCCACAAGTGACACTATAAAATCCATGATTCGTTTCGCGAAAGACAAGCTCCACGACCTGGACCCGGTAACTACTTCCTCGGCCTTGACGAGAGTTGGTACATCTTCGTGGCAACCATCCTGTGTTTCGACTTCCTCCGCTTGCATGATTATCGGCATGGACCGTCCCTTCGTTTTCAGGCTTTCCCGGCCTAGCGAGAGCTCGCTGAGCTAGATGGCTCCCTGGAGGATCAGCGGCCTGGAGGGCCGATCCGCAAAATTTCCGCTGCTGAGGTCAGTGAGAACGGCGTTTCAGAGTCTTTTGGGAAACAAAATGATTTTCGAAAGGGGGCTTCCGGGAAATTAGCACCCTAAAGCGCTATGTGGTTAAGCACACCGTTACGCGAAGCCGAAAGTTTTTCAGAAATGTGAAGTGGGTTTTGGTTCTTTCTCAGTGGATCGCAATCACTGCGGCAGCGATGGATGCCTGGGAGGCAACGAGCAGCCAATCGCGCATTGCTTTCGAGAATCCTCCGGATTGAAGCTTCGCAGGAATTACGATGGCATCGCCCGGCAGCACATGAATGGATTCAAAGCTTTCTCCAAAAAAAACAGAAGTTTTGTGGCCGATGACCGAACCGTCAGCCCGCACCAGCAGCGCGCGCCTGAGGTCTGCGATAGCATTGCCGTTGCCGGCGGCGCGGATGTAGTAACCCACAGTGGCGCCCTTGCGATACAGGAATGAACTCTGATTGAAGACGGACCCGACGACACTGACCACCTGGCTGCGCGGCGGCACAAGCACACGGTCCAGGTCTTCCAGAACAACGCGCGGAACCGCCGCCAGCCCCGTGTCCCTGGGCTTCAACTGCAGAACAATTCGGCCGCTCGCCTTAGCGGACCGCAACTGCTCCAGCAAACCTCGCTGCGATTCGGTCTGCGCCGCAATCGCCGCGGCGTTCTCCGGATTGGCTCTGGTGTTGGCGATCGACTTCTCGTGGATCTGCGCTTCCATCTCGGCCGCGATCCTGTTCAAGGATGCCTGCTGTTCCAGCCGTGCCGATTCGCGAGTAAATTGCATGCCGTAAACATAGGCATTCTCCGTAAAGCCTCCGGCACGTTCCAGAAGATCGCGCAGCGTGTCGCCCTGCTGGATTCTGTAGATACCCGGCACGCGAACTTCGCCTTCCACTCGAACGAACATGGTCTGCCGCTTGGTGGACACGGAAATATCGTGTTGCGAAAACACACTCACGACATCCCCAGCCTGCAACTCAACGTTATTGGCCTCATCGTGCTCCAAGACCGCCTTGCCGAGGGAAAAGGGAATGAGCGTGGTGGACAAATCAACCGGATTCAGGCGCTGAATCACCGCATAGTCCCAATTGATTTCGGGCGCGTTGAGCTTTACCTCCGTGCGCAGACTTTCCTGATCGGCTTTGCTCTGCGCCGGTTTCTCGTATTGCGTGCTGGCGCCAGTAACCAGGGCGTTCTGCGACTGCCAGTAGTTTCGCGTCAACAACATGTCTTTGTTGGGAAGCAGGTCGCGGATTTTCATGCCCGCATGCCAGGGATAGCGGCCGGGATTGGCAACATTGCCGCGCAACGTGACGGCATTTTCGAATCGCGGCACGATGGACAAAATCCGCACGATATCCCCATCTTTCACCATCTCCTGCTGTCCCTTTGCATCCAGCGAGAACTCCGTCACACTGCGGATTTGGCGCTGGTCAATGCGTTCGATGGTCGCCTTGCTGCCATCGGCCACGGTGTTCAATCCACCGGCGAGCTCGATGACGTCGGCCAGGCTTGTCTTGCCGTCCTTGAGCTCGTAAATCGAGGGAGTGTTTACGCTTCCGGCGACAGCCACCTGCGGTCCAGCCGGGGGGACATAAATCACGTCGCCGGGCAGCAGCGCCATGTCTTTCGACTTATCGCCCTTCGACAAAAGATCATAGAGGTCGAACTCGGTAATGATTTGCCCATCGCGCTTGAGTTGAATGTGCCGCATCGAGCCCTGGGGCGCGGGCCCACCGGCGGCAAAGATGGCGTTCACCAGCGTGCTCAGAGAACTGATGGTGTAAGTCCCCGGACGACGCGCCTCGCCTACAAAGAAAACGTCAATCGAGCGGAGTTTCCCGAGAGTGACGGTGAGATCGAAATTCCGGAAAATGCGCTCGATTTGCTGGCGAAAATGGGCGTCGAGCTGAGAGACGTGCACTCCGGCGACGGAGATTGGGCCGACTTTGGGAACGAATACCTGGCCGTTTCGGTCCACGGTGACGCGCAGTTCAACGTTGAGCTGTCCCCATAACCGGACATACAGCTCATCTCCAGGTCCAATCACGTAATCCGCCGGAACGGGCACGTTCTCGACGGGAGCAAAGGTGCTGGGGGGCTGGCGAAACAAGCTGGCCCCGTAGATGGGGAGCATTTTGCCAACCGAATCGGCCACCATGAGCTGAAACTCCGTCGGGGGCGGTGGCGGCTCCGGCTGGAAGGGGGCCTTGGCCGTGGCGGGCTTGCCCCCTTCGCCGGCTGCCTCTGAACTGATTGGCGTGATGACCGGAATGCTCGTGGGCAGTTGCTCCAAAGAGGGAGCCGGCGTCTTCGTCCCAAGTGAGGGCTTAGGGGTCTGCTGGCACCCCAGAGCCTCCGGGTGGGTTTGGCAATCCTGCGAGCCTGGCCTGGCTTGTCCAGCGCCTGCGCTACCCGTCTCCTGCGCACGGGAAACCCCCGCGCAAAGCAGGAATAGGGAAACGACCACGAATACAACGCTGGTTTTCACTGTCTTCTGCCACCTCAGTTTCGTTATGAATTTTCTTTCTTGGTGAGCGTTCACGGGCAGTTATGACTATCGAGGGGAAGCCACCCCTCGCGGACCTTCATCACTGAGCCGCAGATTGGTTTTCTTTGGCGGTTCTGATCTCGCCGACGGCAGCGTGCGCGAGCACAGGCGGGACTGTGCCGAGCCGCTCCTGACCCAGAACGTCCGCGTAAATCTTAACGATCTCGTCGATCATGCGCGATGATGTGAACTCGCGCTCGAAGAGCCGGCGACCTTCGGCCCCCATTTGTGCGCGTAAGCTCGGATTCTGAGAGAGCATTTCGAGTTTCGAGCGTAAAGCTTCCATGTCACCTGATGGCACGAGGAAGCCGGTTTTACCATGGATCACCTGTTCCGGTATGCCGCCCACCTCCGTTCCGATGACAGGCAATCCGGCGCGCATCGCCTCGAGGATACTGATCGGCAAGCCTTCGTGCTTCGTGGCGAGAACAAATAAGTGGGCCCGCGCCAAAATCTCCGGCACGTCCGAGCGAGTACCTAAGAAATCAACCCGCGTCTCAAGGCCCTGGCCACGGACCTCCTCTTTTACTTTGGACATCGACGGCCCGTCGCCGACGAACGCCACTCTCACTGTCTCCGTTGCCGCTAGTGCTCGCACCACCAGCATGTGGTCTTTCGGTTCACTGAACCGGGCGACCATGACCGCAGTTGGGATGCCTTCTCGTCCAGGGAACGCGCGGCTCGCGTGGTCAGAAATTCCGTTTCGGATGACCGTGACCTGTTCCTTAGAGGCAATCCCATGCCGCAAAGCTAGCGCCTGGTCGCTCTCTGAGACGGTTATGATCGGGCCTCCACCCAGTTTCGAACAGAGGTATTCAGCAGATACCGCAACGAAATTGCGAAATTTGCTTGCGCCCTCCCCGAAAGCCCAACCGTGCACGGTAAAGATAGCCGGCACTCCTGCAACGCGAGCTGCGGCTCGTCCGATAATCCCTGCCTTTGACGAGTGGCAATGAATGAGACTCGGCTCAAATGCCTTAACTACCCGCATTAGTTCCAGCGTTGCCGATATGTCCAACAAAGGGGATATGGGCTGGCGCAAACATTTCAATAGAACTACTGTGATTCCCAGAGAGCGTGCCTCATTCGTGAGGAACCCATCTTCGCCGGTCGCAAGCACCACGTCATACGCGGCGCGCATCGCACGCAGTAGCTCGAGGACGTGCGATTGAGCGCCGCCCGCCTCCGCGCGGGTCACGACGTACAGAATCCGACGTGTCATATGTTCATAGTTCCGAGGCTGTTGTTTGGGATGCCAAGGTCGTCCGCTACTGAGCGGTCGCGGGAGTGAGCCGCGCGTTACAAGCGTGCTGACGCGCACGTTCTTGAGTCTCTAAGATCGCAACTAAAACCAGCACAAGCCAAAACTCCCGCTGATACATACCCTCGACTGTGGCGCACCAAACGCACAGCGCTATAAGACTCCCAAAGCACCCTGCGGCAGCGGTGTGTCCGGGCCGGTCCACCCTGGCCAAGGAGTAGGCTCGACGGATCGCGACACATAGGAGAGCGAGAAACGCAATGAGCATGAAGGGACCGCCTTCAACGAATAGCCATATATATGTGTTGTGTATTTGAGTCCCGAGATCATTCTTGTTTGTCATTACGAAGGACCCTACGCCTGTACCAGTCAGAAGCGTCACCGGACTTTCAGAGTAAAGACGGAAGGCAGCGTCGTTCAATTCGAGCCGCGAGTTCACGGTAGCGGGATCTTCCACGCGGGCGAGGAAGTCTTCCCAAACCGACAGCTGGGCGACCAGCCCAATTAGTATGGCTGCGGTGGCGAACAGGCATAGGGCTTTCGCGATGCTGAATCGGCTTCTGAGCACGAATGCCGTTGCGAGGAGGCCTACAGTGAGTGCCAAGATCCCGCCGCGAGAGATTGTCAGCACGGCACTGAGGAGAAATGTCCCGAGTGCGAATAGAGCCAAGGTCGTCCGGAGCCACCCCGCCGAGCCTCTCTCGACTAGAGATGGAAACGTCAGCACGGCCGCAACCGCAATGAACCCGCAAAACGCGTTAGGGTCCTTCATAAAGCCCATGAGACGACTGCTTTCCCATATCACCTGCGCGCCCCAGCCGCCGCGCAGGTGAAGGAGCCACATCAGGAGAACCACTCCCCAGCGCGTCACCCGCTCGGGTTCCTCGTTTCGAAGTGCGGAGAGGACCAGCAAGAAGGCGGCGACGAGAAGGAGTAAGCCGAGGTCTTTGTTCAACCAAGTCCAGGTTGGTACTGTGGCGTAACGCAAAATGGTTGTGCCCGTGCCGAGTATAAGAAATAGGAACGTAAATGCGCACACAAGGCAGGTGATCCGCGTAAGCGGGACTACCAAGCGCGCCCGCGATACACAGAATGAAATAGCCAAGGCGGCGAGACATAGGTCTGCTAGTGCGACATGAAGGTTACCCATATCTGCCTGTATCGCTATTGTGGCGAGCCATCCCAGCGCTGCACGTTTTGGGGACAGACACATAAAAAGAGCGAGCCCGCTGGCAACCGCGACTGCGAGTATGAGCACGGTGTCGGTCAGGGCAAGACCTCGCGTCTGAGGCTCGAAAATGCGCCTGTTTCCATACTTATTTGTGCTGCGTTTCGGGCCATTAGATCGTTCGTTCCCGCCACGAGGTCTCAAGCACCGGCAACCGCCTGCGCGTCAGTTAAAGGGAAGGCATCCTTCCGCATTACGTGCTCCCTAACGAGATAGACGCTATACGCAGCCAGAACGACGGTGCCCAACAACTGCCCCCAAGCGGCGCCGGCCACGCCAAATCGTGGTATCAGCAGCAGGTCGGAGCCGAAGACTGCAAGCCCGCCGAGCAGCACCCCCATGAGGTACTCCGTTTCGAGTTGCAGGCTAGGCAGAAGACTGATGAAAGGATTTGCAATGCTCATCGCGAGAAAAACCAGGGCGTAGACGGGAGTGATCAGATGGAGAAGATGCAGAGGCCGTCCCCCCAAGAATTCGGCGAGGCGTGCCGCGAAGAAGTAGAACGCGAGGGCTCCGAGCAGGCCCACGCCGGCGCTCGTTGTCAAGAACTTATACTGGCGATGCCAGAAACGGCGGTGCGACACAGATGCGATCAATTCAGGGATGAAAGCGTTTAGTACGCAGGCCAGCACCGCAGTTCCAAAAATGTACAGTCGGCTGACCATCGCGTATTGCCCAACGGCGCCCGGGTCCACGTAGCGATTCAACAAGACGACATCCAACGTCTGGGAACTAAACAGAATAAGCTGTCCGATGCCTGTTCTCGCCCCGGATAAAAATAGGGGCCAGCTTATTAACCGACACGGCTGACTGGGGCCCAGGACCGGGCCGAATGCTTGCAACCGCACCCAGCGCATCAATAGTAGGCGGCCTGCCATAACCCCGGCTGCGTTTAGCACCGGTATAGCCCAAATATAGCGGGCTATAATACCTCTTAGGGCGAGAAGAACCACAAGGTAAGCCAGGAGCCCGAGCGCTCGCGAGTAGACAAGGGGCTTCGGCTTGGCGAGCGCAATTGCGACGTAGCCAACATCGAAAGCGCGCGCCAATACCATGCAAAATCCCGCTGTCAGTACTACCGCGACCTGGGGCTGGCCCGTATGCAAGTAGCCGAATGCGATAACCACTAGAACCGGCAAACAGATCAAAATTGCGAATTTGACCCTGAGAGCCTGCACCCGCCCGACCACATAGGCCAAGTTTCCAGGATGTTCTGCTAGCACTCTTGGCCCTATCAAGTCGAGTCCGAGCGCGACGACCACTAGCAATGGTTGATAAATACTGGTCGCGACACTGAGGTATCCATACTGCTCGTTGCTGAGACTACGGACCAGCCACGCATAGATGGCAAAACCCAGTAAGTAATTTAGGCTATCGCCGGATAGGTATCCCGCTAACCTCTTGAGGAGAGTTACGAAAGGCACCGGGTTGTGCTTAATCTGCATCTCTATTTCCGGTATTTACGGTCCTAATCTTCGTTTTGTGCCAAGGACCAGCCTTATGCGCCACCGCTTCGGCTCGGGCTTCGCGCAAAACAAGCGAAGCGTCTTTAGCGCTTGTCGCCATCATGCCCGCTTGTCACGTGCCCATTCCCGTTTTGGAAGTTCTCAGTCATTTCCCTTTCCCTGGAACCGCCCTTGATTCTTCCCCTACGCCTTTCATAACCCGTTTCTTCTCAATACATTGAATATCCTTGACAATAGGTAATTTTCATGTTATCATGGGTTGTGACTTTTCGCTCTATTCTCCGCCGAAACCCTAAGTCTCGTTCCATCTTCCGTATCTTCTTCCAAGTTCCGTATCCTGTAAGCCCTTTGTTTGCCACTCTTACGAAAACTGCCGGGGTGTGTACCAACAATTCCCATTCTGGTTCACCCCGCGCGAAGCCGAGCGGAACTCTGCATTGCGCGCATCAGGAGCGTCCAAACGATCGGGCCAGAGCGCTCAACTGGTCACGCTGCCTGGGATCTTTGCGCGCAAGGCGAAGGGCTTCGGAAAACAGCACCCAGAAAATTGCCAGCACGAACCCGCCGATCGTGGAGCACGCCACGATCAACAGGCGCTTGGGAGAAGATTTCTTGTCCGGCGGAATCGCTTTGTCCACCAGCTGCACGACCGAACCTTGGCGCGCCTCGTCGATTTT
>QHYF01000077.1 GCA_003224075.1 Acidobacteriota bacterium | reverse complement strand
GGCGAAGTGCAAACGGATCGTCTTACAATTGAGGACGGGGCGCTGCTGCGCGGAAAAGTCGAAGCGGGGAAGCAGTTGAGCAAGGTTCCTGAGGCCAAGGCAGCGGCGGCGACGGCGACGGGCAAGTCTTCCGACACAATGTCCATGAGCTCAGGAACGGCGGCGAATTAAGCGATGAGCTTCCTGAATAAACTCGGCATCGGTATTGGAGTGGGAAGCGAAACGAGCCGTGATATTTCGAGGCCCGCACTTTCGAGCGCGCGCGCACGCACGCCCGGAGGGACAGCGGCTGCGGCTGGGACTGGCCCGGCCCGCGCCCCGGATCCACGCGAATCGGCGCGCGTTTCGAATGGATTGAAAGAATTCTTGTGGAATCTCGACGGACTGGGACGCGGCACACTGCTTGATTTGGGGCCCGCCTGGCAAACGACATTGAGTTTCTTTATCGAACGGGGATTCCGCGTTTCTTCGGAAGACATCCTCCGTGGATGGAAAGCGTTTTTGATGGAGGAAGAAGCGCGTTTGCGTGAGGACGCCGCTGCACGCGAATCGCTCGATATGACGGCGAACGGCCGGGCAAAGCGCTTCCTGGCAGAGAACCTGCAATACCCGCGAGCCTCATTCGATGCGGTGCTGCTGTGGGATTTGCTGGATTATCTGGAGCCGGTGCTGGTGAAGCAGATCGTGGCGACCCTGACGGAATTGTTGCGGCCCGGAGGCGTGGTCTTCGCAATGTTTCACAGCAAGAAACCTGAGGGCTTCCAGCGCTACCGCGTGGCGGATTCGAATACGCTGCAAATGATTTCGACCGCGATGCTCTGCCCGGCCCAGAAGGTTTATCAGAACCGCGAGATCCAAGACCTGTTCGGGCGCTTTCGAACAATGAAATCGTTCGTGGGCCGCGATCAATTGCGCGAAACTTTATTCATCAAGTAAATAAACGCGGACTGCTATCAGGTTTGCCAGTTCTGTGTAAACCGCAGATTCACGAACTCACCGCTTGCATCCAACGAACCGAAGGAGTACAAGGAGGGCGTGAGCTCAGAGAGCTCCGGAGGGATTATGACTCCACCGGGCTTAGAGCTGCACCATAGCTGATCACACCGCTTTTGCGGTGCGCGTCGCTCACGAAACATACGTGCTTCTAGCGCGCTTCGTGGGCGACACAGCAAATTGGCAAAAGGGGGAGCCAAGCGGTTCCCCCTTTTGCTTTTTGCGTTGAAACTTTTGAGTTAGTGTTTGGCTGAAGAATTGTGACGGTGGCGGTGACGCCTGACGTTGCTGTGCCTGCGATGGTGGCGATCGTGCGAGGATGCCTGATTCGTCGCTTGCGGCTGAGCCGCGTCCGCGTCCGGCGTGGATTGTGCGGTGGATTGCGCAGGAGTGGCCTGCGCGACGGAGAAAACAAGTGCCGGCATCGCCGCCAGCAACAGAACATTCAAGATAGGTTTCACTGCAACTCTCCCAAAGAATGAAATCCCCTGGAGCCCTATTGAATCACAGGACGCGAAGAAAGTCGCGGGGGAATGCGGCGGGGAATCGAGGCGTCTTAGGAGCTGGAAGCGAACGGCCGAGGACGGGTCTCAAGTGGAGCAGGAATTGGGGATCTGAAATGTTCAAACATTTTCGGGTAATCAGCCGCCAAACTTAAGTTGTTCGAGCCACTGAATAGCCTCGCGCTGATTGGCGATGATTTGGGCCTGCCAGACGAGGGCGATGGACATGAGGCTCATGGTGATGACGCAAAAAAGGAGAACAAGCCCGATGTTGGACTCCTTGACTGGAAGATGCAAAACGCGGCAGAGCCAGGACATGGTAATAGATCTCCTACTACTCTGTTCGATTCAGAGAAGAGCTTTTGTACGAATCCAATTCGACAGAGGCGAGGGACAGGACGGCTTGCCTGAAAAAAGATAGGCAATCAACGGGCCATGATTCCACGTATGGGCTGGGGGCGCTATGATATGGAAAACAGGCGGGTTGCGGGGTTCGCACAGGCGTATCACTTTTGATCGCGACTTGATTGCGTGTAATTCAACGCACATTTAGGCAATGTTCTTTCCAAACTTATCTAGACCGTCGGAGCCACAAACTTGAGCACGGAGTCCCAAACGTCAGGATCCTGAAGCGTCAGGCCCTGCCCATGCGCGCCGTCCGGTTGATCATGGGAGACTTGGTTGGACTTGCGATCCGTAAGGAGGATCTTACGTTCGCAGAACGGGAACAGCGCGGGAGCTAAATCCGGGGTGGCGATGGCAATGGTGCGGGCATGGTAGCGAAGCGCCCGGTCGTATAGCTTGGACAGCTCTCGGATGCAGAGTTGGACGCTTGCGCCGATGGAGATGGACCAGAGCCCGCCGTGCTGGCGGAACTGCAGCTTGCGGTCGCGGCCCTCTGCCAGGAACCGCTTGATTTCATCATCGGAAACGCCCGCAAAGAAAAAAATGTCGTCGAAGTCGCGCTGCCGGGTAAGTTCAGCTTCTCGTTGCGGCAGACCGGTATTTAGGACGAGTTCACGGGGCGAGAGCGAGCGAAGCGTCACCACAGAGACTCCAGTATCTTCCGAAAGAGCTTCCAGGCCGTCAGCGGCTGCCGGAACACGCTCGGCCACGGGGAGAGCCGTGAAGCGGCCGAGACGCAGGGTGGGGGCCTTTTGAGGACCTGAAGCGATCGAATGCGGGCGCAAGTGGAAATAATCTTCGGGGAGGTAAACTGCGCAGCCATCCTCGGCGATGAAGGGATGCATGTGGCCATGTTTGCGGCGGGGATCGTCAAACTGGAGACGCGAGCGGGCGGTCAACCAGACAGCGGGGATGCCTCTGTGGTCCAGGGCCGCAGTGAATTCGTCGAGGCCATGGATGGCACTACCCCCCTGGGGAATCAGCGTGTCGATGGCGATGTAGAGGACACTGGATGTCTGGCGCAAGTGCAGCTCCGAAGTGTGGAAGGCTTATTCAAGAGGAATTATGAACGGCGCCGCGCTACAGGAAAAGAAAAAAGGCGGGCAGAACCATCTGCCCGCCTTTAGATTTGCCCGGCAAGATCAGCCGAGGCATTCCTCTATGTACTTAGTTACCGGACTTTGCGCCCGTGGAGGCCACCTGTGAATTTGCCTTCGGGATGCTGACGTACCCCGTGACGGTGTCCTTGCCGACCTTGTTGATGACAAGCTCTTCGGGAATGTGCGTGCCCGAGATATAGAAGAAGATGGGTTCGTTCATGGCACGGTTCCTCTTCAAGAAGCGCTTATCTTCGACGGTCATGGCAACGCTGAACTGGTTGCGCTTTTCGCTGATGCCCTTGAGCTCAACGGTGACGTTGGCAACCTTCTGGGGCTTGTTCCTGCCGACGATGGTGAATTCCACGTAGTCGCGTTCACCGAGACGGCGGAGCTGGTCGATTTCGTCGTGGTTGCGCGCGATGAGCGTGCCCATTTCGCTCTTTGCCATTTTCAGGTCTTCGCGGGTCGTGTCCAGATCGGTCCGGACGCCCACAACCTTGGTGTCCACGGTCTTGACCTCATCCGCACTGGCCTTGGTTGCGAGTTCTGAGTGAACCGAGGTGTCCAGCGCAGTCACTTTTTGGTTGGTCTCGTCGTTCAGCTTAGCCGTTTCCTGACGAGCTTTCTTTAGCTGACCCTGGGTAATCTTGAGCTTGTCGGTCACGACCTTCAAATCGCCCTGCAAATCGGTATTCGCCTTTTCATCCTGGGCGAGACGGTCTTTCAGCGATGACATATCCTGCTGCATGGTCTGTTCCGCAGTTTTCAACTGTGCGGCGACGGCCTGCTGCGTGCTATCAAGCTTCGATGAAGCGCTCCAACCGAAACCAAGACCACCGAGGGCAACCAGCCCGAGAACGATAATCGCGGGAAGCTGCCAGGAAGAACCATTTCTTGTTTCCAGTGTATGTTCCTCTGACATATTTAGCCTTTCTCCTGACCCCTGATAGGGCGAGTGCCGATGTCTTCGGCCTGTAATGGCGAACAAGCATGCAGGAAGCCAAAAGAAGAGCACTGAGAGAGGCTATAAGTGATTGAAACTTGTGCAGTTGTTGGTCCGAACAAAGCACGGGGGTGGTACTAGTCCTAGCAAAGTTTACGTGAAGAGAGAGCGAAAAGCGGATTTTTTGCTTGGCGAACCATCAATCGAATTCGATTCCAACGGCTCGGAGGTCGGACTGGAGCTGCTGAGGCGACCGAAAGACGATCCCGGTCATCCCCAGACGCTGGGCCGCTTCCGCATAGGCGGTAATGTCATCGATATAGACGGCTTCGTCTGCCCGGACCTTGCAAGCCTTGAGGGCCTCGCGATAGATGACTGGATCGGGCTTACTGGCTCCGACCCGGAAGGAATAGATTCGGATGGGAAAGAAGCGGAAGAAGGGAAAACGGGCCTCTTCCTCCGTCATGTGGATGGAATCGGTATTCGAAAGAAGGGCCAGCCGGTATTTTTTGGAGAGTTTTTCCAGGAACGATTCGGATTGGATGGGGTTCGGGTCGAGGGAGCGATTCCAGACTTCGGTGAATTGTTCGAAGGTGAGAGAGGCGCCAAGACGTTTGGTTACATGAAGATGCCAGTCGCGGGGAGAAATCCGGCCTTCCTGCCAATCGGGCCATCGAGGGTCCTTTTCGATGGCAGACCAGACTTCCTCCGGCGTGAGTGAAAGACCGGAAGCAAGGCCGCTGGTGGCGCGGGAGATGTCCACGCGGATCAAAACGCGTCCGATATCGAAGATAATGGCACGGATCCTGTTCGCAGGCACGGGCTATTCGCCCTCGGCACGGGGGATAGTGGCGGAGCGTTGGGACCTGCTGACATTGAGCTTATGCCTCGCGCGAAGAATACTGATGATCGCTGGCAGAACCGAGAGGAAGACGACAACGGCAATGACGTAATGGATGCGCTGGCCGATGTTTGGAACCGAACGGCCCAGTGAGTAGCCGCCGAGGATCATGGCGGCGACCCAGAAAACACCGCCAAAAATGTCGAAGGCCAGGTAGCGGGAGTAGGACATCTTCGCAGCGCCGGCGACCGGTGGGCAAAACGTTCGAATGATGGGAATGAAGCGCGCGAGAATCACGGCCCTGCCGCCGTATTTCTCGTAGAAATCATGGGCGCGCTGAAGATGACTGCGGCGGAAGAAAAGAGAGTCTTCGCGGCGGTAGAGAGCAGTTCCAGCCGAGCGGCCGATCCAATAACCGATCTGATCCCCGATAATGGCGCAAAGCATGACCGGAAGGAGGAGCCATTTGAGTGGAATGACCCCGGCAGCGGAGAAAACGCCAGCGGTGACAAGCAGGGAATCACCGGGAAGAAAAAATCCCACAAAGAAACCTGTTTCTACGAATACGATGATGCAGATGAGCGGGGCGCCGCCCGAGCGAATCAGCTCTTTGAGTCCTTCCGGGTTATAGAGCGAGTGGAAGAAGTGAAGGATAGCGTCGAGCACCCGATGTTGTTCCTCGCGGCAGATAGATGAGATGAATCTCTCACGGGCACCGGAACGAGCGCGCGCAAGCGCAAGCTCGTGAAGGCACCCAACCCTATACGGTAGCAGAAAACCGCAAAGTCCTCGCCACATTCGTACCAGAAAAAGATGAGACCGATAATGCCCGCAAGCAGGGCGCCTAGACGGATCATCGGTTCGCCTCCGCGAGCCAGTGGTAGCTTTTGTCTTCCGCTTCGATCTGAGCTGCGATGTCGCGCGCGCAGTCTTCCTTCCGCCTGATGAGCGATTCGATGCGTGGAAGGGCACGGCGGGCCGCGGCAGCGCCTGCCTCAATGGCTTCATCCGCGCGGTGGAAATCGTCCCAAGCGAGGGATTGCACGTCAGGGCGGAGGACGAGGTCGGCGTAGCGTTCCCAGACTTCGAGCTGGTGCTTTTGCGCGGCGCTCACTGCCCGGCTGACGACCTGGAAAATGTTGGTCGGGGCGCCGCGGTGGCCGTCCTGTATGCCGACAGAGATGGCGATCACGGAAGTGGCGCCAAGGGCGCGGGCGGCGCGCGTCGGAACTGGGGCGACGAGCCCGCCATCGGCAAGACAGCGCGTGCCGATCTCGAGCGGTTCGAACAAGCCCGGAAAGGCGCAACTGGCGCGGATGGCGTCGACAAGATTGCCCTGAGTGAAGACCACAGGTTCGCCCGAGGTCAGGTCCGTGGCGACGACCGCGAGAGGGATTCGGAGGTCTTCAAACTGGCGCGATTCGAAAACGCGTTCGATCAAGCCTCCGAGACGCTGATTGCTTGCCAATCCCAGACGGGAGACACGCCAGCGGGCGATGTCCCGGAAGCGGATGGTGCGGCACGTCTCAATGATGCGAGCCAGAGGCGTGCCACTCGCATAAGCCGCGCCCAAGATACTGCCCACGCTGGTTCCCGCAATGTGAGAGATGGGAATGTGATGCTGCTCGAAGGTTTGGAGAACCCCGAGATGCGCAAATCCGCGCGCGAAGCCTCCCCCAAGGGCGAGTCCAACGCCCGGCCGGCTGGGCGTGGCAACTGAACCTTCGTCCAGGACCCAGTGCGCTGAATGGCCGCGTCCCATCATGAAAGCAGGATCGCAGCCATCACTTCTTCTTTCTATGGGTCGGGCGTCCCGGCGCAGCAGTACTTCTGTACCCGGACGGGAAACTGAGGGCCGATCCATGCCCGAAGGCTTGACAGTACCTTCTTACTAGTCCGGTGCCCTCTCTGTACCATTGTGACGGGCGACAATGTGCGCGATTCTCTCTCCCGTCAGGATGGAATTCCTGAGAGGGCCGAGAATGGATAGCGCGTTCAAGACGTGGATTGGACAACCGGTCGTCCTGCAGGTGGCACTTGGGGACATCAAGGTGCCGCTGCGCGGGAAACTCCTGAAAGATGGCCCCGAAACGGTGCGGATGCGGATCGGCGAAGGCTGGGACGTGGATATTTACAAAGCCATGATCCTGGCGGTGGAAGAAGATTCGATGACTTCTCTTCCAGCGTGAGGCACACGGCCATGAAAACGCAGGAACTCAAATACGTGACGCGGCGGCGCGCAGCAGTTTTGCTTGGCCTTTCGGAATTGGAATTGAGCCGTATCTCGAGTGAATCGGGATTAGGTCACAAAGAAATTGCAGGCGAACAGGAAGAGACGTATTTCACGTATGAAGAGCTGCGGCAGATCTGCATGCTGGCCGTACACCAGGTGAATTAGACAAAAACGAGTTTCCTCCGGCCCCCCTCAGCAGTACCCCCACCCCGGGTCGCTCCCCCCAGCGATCCGGGGTTTCTCTTTGCACCCGTGATTTGACTGAAGCCCGTTCGCGGTCGTTGAGTCGGTTTAGAAATCCTTTGACAGACAGAGTCGGGACGAAGAGACTTAGCGCCAACCGTAACGGATAGGGGACGACATGCCATTCTTGACCAATTTGATGCGCTGGAGGCCGGCGCTATCGGGAGCGGCGCTGCTGGTTCTTTGCGCCAGCGTGTGCGCGGACAAAGCCGTTCTGGCTGAAAACGAAACGTATGAAGTCGTCATCGCGAATGGAAGAGTGATGGATCCGGAGTCGGGCCTGGACGCTGCGCGAAGTTTGGGGATCAGCGGGGGAAAGATTCGAGTGGTTACGGCAGGTGCCTTGAAGGGAAAGCAGACGTTCGATGCCAGGGGACTCGCAGTTGCGCCAGGGTTCATCGATCTGCACCAGCACGGGCAAGACGCGGAAAACTATGCGGCGAAGGCTGCGGACGGCGTGACGACGGCCCTGGAACTCGAGGTTGGCGTTGTGGATGTCGATCAATGGTACGAGGAGCGGGAAGGGAAGGCGCTCATCAACTACGGAGCGAGCGTCGGGCACATCCCAGTGCGCATGGCGGTTATGCACGACCCGGGTGGGCTGCTGCCGAGTGGAGATGCCGCTCATCGTGTCGGCACAAAGGCCGAGCTGGAAGAGATCAGCGCATTGTTGGAGAAGGGACTGAAGCGAGGTGGGCTTGCAGTAGGGCTTGGGCCGGCCTACACAGAGGCCGCGACCAATCAAGAAATCCTCGACGTGTTTCGCCTAGCGGCAAAGTATCACGCATCGTGCCACGTACACATTCGTGCTTCGGCGCCAGCCGGAGAAGGTAATTTCAATGGTTTCGAAGAAGTGATGGCTGCCGCAGCGATCACCGGCGCACCACTTCACGTCGTGCACATACAGAGCACGGGCGGCCTGAACGTGGCGCAGGAACTTCAAATGATTGCAGAGGCGCGCAGTCGCGGCATGGACGTGACGACGGAAAGCTATCCTTACACGATGGGGATGACGAGCATCCAAGCGGCCCTTTACGATCACAAGGAGGAAGAACCCGATGGTTATTACGTTTCACTCTTGTGGCCAGCAACTGGAGAACACCTGACCAAAGAATCGTTCTTACGGTATCGAAGGCAGGGGGGAATGGTGATAGCTCCTGCGAACACCCCCGAAAACGTTCGTGCGGCAGTGGTGAGCCCCCTGACCATGATTGCCAGTGACGGGCATCTTGCGAAAGGAAAGGGGCATCCGCGAACGGCGGGCACGTACGCGCTTGTGCTGGGCCGCTACGTGCGCGAAGAGAAAGCCCTGACGCTGATGGACGCGCTGCGTAAGATGACATTGATGCCGGCGCAGCGGCTGGAAAAGCACGCACCGATGTTCAAAGATAAAGGGCGGATTCGCGTGGGTGCGGACGCGGATATCACCGTGTTTGATCCGGGGCGCGTCATCGACAAAGCGACCTACGAGAAGCCGCTGCAATACTCGCAAGGGATTCAGTTTGTGCTTGTCAATGGAGTTGCGGTCGTGAAAGACGGGCAACTCGTTGACGGGGTTTTTCCGGGCCGGGCGGCCCGCGCACCCATTTCGCAGTAAATAAGAAAGGTCAACCATACGTAACTCCATCACAGGGGGAATCTCAACTTGCACCTAACATTCGTCGACTGGGCCGCGATCGTCGGCTATCTGCTCATTACGCTTGTGCTGGGTTTGTATTTCCGGCGGCAGTCGGCACAAAGCACGGCGGATTACTTCGTTTCCGGCAGAAACGTCTCCTGGTGGCTGGCGGGAACATCGATGGTGGCGACCACGTTTGCAGCGGATACGCCGCTGGCGGTGACCGGACTTGTCTATGCGAACGGAGTGGCGGGAAACTGGTTGTGGTGGAGCTTTTTGCCCTCGGGAATGATGACGGTCTTCTTGTTCGCGCGGCTGTGGAGGCGATCCGGGTTGATTACCGATGTGCAGTTCGCAGAATTCCGTTATCACGGGAAGCCTGCGGCGTTCTTGCGTGGTTTTCGCGCCGTCTACCTGGGATTGCTGATGAACTGCCTGATTCTTGGGTGGGTGACGAAGGCGATGGTGAACATCATCAGTACGGCAATGGGCGTGAGCGATGCCAAAGCACTGGCCATTTGCGTTTTCTTCTTGATGCCGTTCACGGGAATTTATGTTTCGCTCGGCGGATTGTGGGGCGTGCTGTGGAC
>QHYF01000409.1 GCA_003224075.1 Acidobacteriota bacterium | reverse complement strand
GGCAATCGTGGGCAACGCTTCCCCGCGAAATCCGAGCGTGGCAATCGAGAGCAGATCATCGGCGGTCCGCAGCTTGCTCGTGGCGTGGCGCTCGAACGCCAGAAGCGCGTCGTCATGCGTCATCCCATGGCCGTCATCGATCACGCGGATCATGCGCTTCCCGCCGACTTCTGTTTCGACGCGAATCGTGTTCGCGCCCGCATCCAGGGCGTTTTCGAGCAGCTCTTTCACCACCGACGCCGGCCGCTCGACAACTTCGCCCGCGGCGATTTTGTTCGCCACTGCCTCCGGCAATATGCGGATTCGTGACATCAGGGACTCGTTGATTCCGCGACCTGGCTGGTCGCGTGCAATGTGCCAAATTTAGAGGTCAGTTCCTTGAACTTGGAGTTGTCGACGCCGAATGCGTGATAAGCCGCTTCTGCTATCTCCGAGAAGTACATAAAGACGGTCGCCAGCGCGGTGTCAACCCACTCTGGCCCTCGCCCGATTCTCAAATCCCACTTACCGGTATCCAATCCATGCAGATGCTGAACCAAGGAAGAAACGCTGGAATGCAAACGCTGAGAAAGCATAAGGAAAACAACATCATAAGTGTAGTTTGGAGTTTCGACGTCGTAAGCCCTATCCGCCACCTGACGTGGCCACTTCGATTTCTCTTCAATCTTCCGTACTTCCTCGATGGCGGCGCGCATTTCTTCCGAAATTGGGTGCAAGCTCAATTTCTTTGCGAACTTCTGGTTCTCCTCCACAATGGAGTCCAGGAACGACTTCCCACGATTCTCAGGGTCCTTTCGGATGTACCAGCTGTTTATCGTGGCTTCAACGAGAGATCGGCAGAGACCTGCTGACTGGGGCCCGTATCCAGCTTTAGCGAGTCTTATTGCTGAACGCGCGTCATCGTGAGCTTTAGCGAGTATCAAGCTCATTGCTTGTTTGTAGTTGTTATTCACAGGAAGTCGGGCCGCGAATATGTCGGCACTTACAATCCTCAACAGCCGGTCACAATAGTTGCTGAGCGTCCAGCACATTGGAGGCAAGAATGGAAAAGCAGACATCAGCTCAAGCTCTTCCTCCTGCGGGGAATCGACCGCTGATGGTGAATCGGCCATTAAGTCTTGTGCGGCGGTGGTTTTGGCGAAGGCGATGACTTCGCGAATGGATTTTTCTCCGGCGAGGAGCATGGCGATGCGGTCAACGCCCAGCGCGATGCCGCCATGTGGCGGCGTGCCGTAGGTGAGCGCGTCGAGGAAGAAGCCGAAGCGGCGGCGAAGCTGCTCTTCGGTCAGGCCGAGAGCTTTGAAGAGGCGCTCCTGAATATCCTGGCGATGGATTCGGATGCTGCCGGAGCCTAGCTCGTAGCCGTTCAGAACGAGGTCGTAGCCTTTCGAGCGCACTTCCCAGGGCGCGGATTCGAGTTTTTCCAGGTCTTCATCCACAATTCCGGTGAAGGGATGCTGCGCGCTGACCCATTGCTTGTCGGCTTCGCTCCAGTCGAAGAGCGGAAAACCGGTGATCCAGAGAAATTTCCATTGCGATTTGTCGATGACGCCAAGCGCCTCGCCAAGCTGCAAGCGCAATTGGCCTGCGACCAACGCGGCGGCTTCCGTGCCTTTGATCTGCTGCTTGGCACTGACAGCAACGACAAGGTCGCCGGTTTTTGCTCCGCAAGCCGCCGCCAGCTTCTTCACGTTTTCAGCGCCGACTAATTTCTCGAGGGTGGACAACGTGAAAAAATCGCCGAGACTCGTGGAGGTTGTGCCTTCTGCGGCGCACTTCACGAAATACGCCCCGCGCGCGCCATTGGCTTTCGCTTTTTCCGTCAAGGCGTCGAGCTGCTTGCGCGAGTAGCCTGCTGCGCCAGGCGCGGCCAGCGCGAAGACGCTGCCGTCGATTTGCAGCTTCTGCTTGGCCTCCTCCGGGAAGCAATGCGTGACTTCGTGCAGCTCCATTCCGAAGCGAAGATCGGGCTTATCGCTGCCGTATTTGCGGACCACATCTTTGTAGAGCATGTGCGGGAACTGCGCTTCGGCCTTGATGCCCGCGACGGCGCAAGCGCGCACCATCACTTTTTCGATGACGTTGAAAATATCTTCCTGGCGCGGGAAAGACATTTCGAGATCAAGCTGGGTGAATTCCGGCTGGCGGTCGGCGCGCAAATCTTCGTCGCGGAAGCACTTCACGATCTGGAAGTAACGGTCCAGCCCGCCGATCATCAGGATCTGCTTGAAAATTTGCGGCGATTGCGGCAGCGCGTAAAACTGCCCGTGATGGATGCGGCTGGGCACCAAGTAGTCGCGCGCGCCTTCCGGCGTCGAGCGCGTGAGCATGGGCGTTTCGACTTCGATGAAGCCCATTTCGTCCATGACCTTGCGGATTTCCAGAACGATCCGGTGGCGCAGCGCGAGGTTGCGATGCGGCTTCGGGCGGCGCAGGTCGAGGTAGCGGAAGCGCAGACGCGTCTCTTCCGTGGCGTTGATTTC
>QHYF01000403.1 GCA_003224075.1 Acidobacteriota bacterium | reverse complement strand
CACGGCAACTCGATGTTCCGACCAATCGCATTACCGAGATTCTCAATGGCCGCCGGGCCATCACAGGGGATACGGCCTTGCGCCTTGCTCATTTCTTCGGCACAACGGCAGAATTCTGGCTGAATTTGCAGAGTCTTTATGACATCCGCCTCGCCAAACAGAAGTCCGGAAAATCCATCAACGCGTTGCCGACGCTCAAGCGCCTCGAACACGTCGATGCATAAATGATTTCGGTTTCATGGTGCCCCGGGCTTGTACCCGATGCGCCCGTTTAACTCACCCGCTTCCAGGTCGCGGATGCACAGCTTCGTCAGGTCGCTCGAATCGCACTCGTAGATCTGCTTCATTGGGAGATCGTCGTCCCCAACCTCATATTCCCCTGACGCCATATCTTCCGCATCGTCCGTCGAAGAAGTTGCCACCGGGCTTCCCTTTCTAACGCGCACGCGAAATTCTCCCGAGGCGGGCTCATAATTCGCATAACTGAAGCAGCGTCCAATGCAGGCGCGTTCGATCGCGTGGCCAATAAATGTGATCCGGGAACGCGGCGGAGCCCAGACGGTCGCCATGACGCGCGTTCCCGGGGGCAGATCGCTCACCAGCTTTTCTGCGTTCGCTTCGAGCCGGTTCAGCCAGCCCGTGTCCTGATAAAGAAATGCAAAGAAAACGATGGCGCAGGCGCCGAAACCCACGGCGTGCCATCTCCGCGGTTTGAGCAGGCCAAGTACGCAAAGGCCAAAAATTGCCGAGATGCTCGTAATTCTCGACCCGAGCAAGCCGATCCAGCCGCCATAAATGGAAGGGCGCAGGTTTTCAGGAAGCAGCGCCGTCGCGCAAAACGTCACCAGGTACAGTTCGAATGGCAATTCGAACCGCTTCCAGGAAGGCTCCTCGCGCCGTCCCGCGTAAAAATCCATCGCGACACACACCAGTCCGAACAAAAATGCCGCACACGCCAGAGGAATGTACCGCTTTCCGTAAAGCCCCAATTGGTCCGCGCCGTTATAGAGATAAAACGGTCCGCGATCCCAATCCGCCAGCAGCGCAGGCCGATGGGAAGCAGTCCAGTACACCGCGAAGAATCCGCTCGCCGCTGCCAGCGGCAGCGCTAATTTCCGCCATCCCGGCAGCTTTGCTCTGATCCAGACGTATGCGAGCGTCCCAAACAGCCAGAGAAATCCGATCGGATGCGCCAGCACCGCGAGCAGTGCGATCAGCGCCCCAGCGATCCACGCGAATCCCCTTCCCCGCCACAGAATCGCGAGGCCAAAGCAAGCCAGCCCTAATGACAGATAGTAGTTGATGAACCCCATGTTGAACGAGTAGCCATAAGCCAGCATGGCGATGCAAGGCGTGAGGAACCAGGGCGGTCGCTCCGTGATCGTGCCAACGAACGCGAAAACTCCCCAGAAAAAAATCAGCACGCAAACCGATACGACGATTCTCTGCGCGGCCGGAAAACCAACCAGTTTTGCCGCGCGCAGAAGCGCAACGTCAAACAACACATTGTTCCACTGATTCGAAAGATAGAGTCCCGGTGCCTGCCCTTTTTCAATCAATTGTGCGAGCCACGCATTGTAGACATGGCTGGCCAGGTCGCCGGCTTCGATCCGCCGGTGCCACACGCACGGTAAAACCAGTAAAACAGAAAGAAGCACAACGCTTAGCTTGAATTGGCGCAGAAAAGAGGGCGTATTCGCGAGCCGAGTGTTGTTTGCCGCCATTCTCAACCAAGGGCCAGGATTTTGATCTCTCCAAAACGCGCTGGACGATTCTACTATCGAGCCGCCACGTTCTCCGCACATTCGGTGGTATCATCCGCCTGTCCAGGGGCAAAGGAGGAACGATGCGGACGACATCGTACCGAATTGTGTGCTGTCCCGGGAAATTGACTCGCGTACCGCAACTGATGTTGCGTGGAGCGCTCCTTCTGACGGCGAGTCTGTGGCTTGCTGGCTTGGCCTTCGCCCAGGCTTCTGCGCCGGCAGCAAAGTGTCCGCCGGTCGCGCGAATCGATTCGGACAAGGACACCTATGGCAGCACGATTGTAGCTGACCCCTACCGATGGCTCGAAGACCAAAACAGCCCCGAAACACGCGCCTGGATTGATGCCGAACAGAAGTGCACGGAGGGGGCTCTTTCGAATCTGCCGGGCCGCACGGAACTCAGCAAGCGGCTCACGGAGCTGCTGCACGCGGATTCCTTTGAGGCGCCGGTTGAACGAGGCGGACGATACTTCTTCCGCAAGCGCCTGGCCGGCCAGGACCTCCTACAAATCTACATGCGGCGTGGCAAAGACGGGGCGGATGAGGTCCTGGTGGATCCATTGCCTTGGAGCAAGGACCATTCGGTGAGTGCCACACTGCGACGA
>QHYF01000402.1 GCA_003224075.1 Acidobacteriota bacterium | reverse complement strand
GATATATGCCGGCACAAAGCCGGGGAAGTCGTAGGCGTTCTTCACGCCCTGTTCGAACGCAAATGTTCGAATGTTGTTGCCGTAATCGAACGTCACCGCGCCCAGCTTCTGCAAATCGAGCATGCCGCGGACGTGCTTCGCTATCGCTGCCAGCGCGTGCTTCCTGTATTCCTTTGGATCTTTTTTCCGAAGCTCCAGCGCCGCTTCCAGCGTCATCCCATTCGGCACATAGCCTTCGATTGGATCGTGCGCGCTCGTTTGGTCCGTCAGCAAATCCGGCACGACGCCGCGCTTCGCCAGCTCCGGAATCAAGTCCGCGCAATTTCCCACTAACCCGACGGAAGTCGCCTCTCTTTTTCGCACCGCGTTTTTCAAAATGCGCAGCGCTTCATCCAGCGAAGTCACCATGACGTCGCAATAGCCCGTCTTGACGCGCCGCTTGATCCGCTCGGGATCGGCGTCAATTCCCAGAAACGCCGCGCCATTCATCGTTGCCGCCAGCGGCTGCGCTCCGCCCATGCCGCCCATGCCGCCCGTGACGATGAGCTTTCCCGCTAAATCCCCGCCGAAGTGTTTCTTTGCCGCCGCCGCGAACGTTTCGTAGGTGCCCTGCAAAATCCCTTGCGTGCCAATGTAAATCCAGCTCCCCGCGGTCATTTGGCCGTACATCATCAGCCCCGCGCGGTCGAGTTCGTGGAAGCGCTCCCAATTGTTCCAGTGGCCCACCAGGTTCGAGTTGCACAGCAGCACCCGTGGCGCGTATTCGTGCGTTCGAAAAACAGCCACCGGCTTGCCCGACTGCACCAGCAGTGTCTCATCCGCCTCCAGCGCCTTCAGCGACCGCACAATCGCATGAAAACACTCCCAATTCCGCGCCGCCTTCCCCGTCCCTCCGTAAACGACAAGATCTTCGGGCTTCTCCGCCACTTCGGGATCAAGGTTGTTGAGCAGCATCCGCAGCGCCGCTTCCTGCTGCCATCCTTTGCAGGAAATCTGCGTCCCACGCGGCGCCCGAAACGGCCCCTTCGCCAATCCCACCCCCGCCACCGTCCCCTCCACGGTTCCTGGCAACTTCGCACTCATGAATTTCCCTCTCCGCCGCTCATACTAGCGCACGCTGCTCCCTTTTGCACCCGCCCGCCGCGCTCCTCTCTCATCGCGTATTTTGCATCCCCGCGCATTCTGCCGGGGTCATCCTTCCCCGTGGCCCTGCCTCGTTTTCCTGCCAAATGCCATTGACAACTGGTTTCTCCCACTCCATACTGCCATCATGGCCACAAAGCTCACTCTCGATAAAGCTGGTCGCGTCGTTTTGCCGAAGCCGCTTCGTGACCGCTTGCAGCTCGCTCCCGGCGACACCCTCCATCTGGAAACGGAAGGCGAACGCATCACTCTCCGTCCCGTCCGCCAGAATGTCATGCTCAAGAAGGAACTCGGCGTCTGGGTCTACCAGGGAGAATCCACGGACACCTCCATCACTGATCTTCTCGACCGCGAACGCGAAAATCGCAACCACGAAGTCACCGAATAAACTCCGCGGATGAACGAATTCTTCGACACTTCCGTTTTGGTCGCC
>QHYF01000404.1:3281-7546 GCA_003224075.1 Acidobacteriota bacterium | reverse complement strand
GCTGCCGACACCTCGCGATGCGCAAAACTGTAGCCAAGCACTCCCCCGAGCGCGGCCCCCAACAGGAAAACGATGCCGACCCAAAGGGCCGCTTTCCGAGTTGCGGACGCTTCGCTCATGGATTGCTCTCCGCCATGCTGATCAGAACATCGTCCTGAGCTGCTGGTTGTGGCGCTTCAAAGATCGATTCCGGAGCAGCTGTGGCGTTGGGCTGCATGCTCGAGGCTGTGCCCGGTTTCTCATACAACCAGGTGCTGAACACTAAGATTACGACCCCGGTTATCCAAGCAAGCCGCGAGGCAAACCGCGGCACCGCTGTCCACGGGCTTACTGCCAACTCGCGCTCACTGGCTGCGATCGCTGCCATCACGCGCTTTGCAAACCATGGTCGCGGCTCCTCTGCGCGCAAGGCAACTCCCTTGAAGATTTCGCGGGCTGCCAAAACATCCTCTGCAGCTTCGCGGCAGCCCCCGCAAACCGTGATGTGGTGGCGCTGCGCCAGGGGCAAGCTCTCCATCAATTCTTCCAAACTTACACGATTCGAACGCGCCATCACAGATTCCTCGAGGGAATCTCGCAACCTCTCGCATTCTCCATTGCCCTTCTTCAGCAGGTTCCACATACCCGCCTCCTTGCTACTCTTGCCAGCGTCTCTCAGTTCCCGCGCTTCTTTGCCTGGCTTACCACGCGGCGCCGGGCTCGGAAGAGCCTCACCTTCACCGTGTTGGCATTCAGATCCAAAACTTTCCCGATCTCTTCGATCGAAAACCCTTCCACTTCTTTCAGGATCAACATCAGCCGGTCGCGTTCATCCAGTCCCTCAAGCAACCGCTCGACGCGCTGCCTGGCTTCCAGCCTCTCGCTGATATCCGGTCCGGCGCCTTCCTCTTCCGAAGTTATGATCCGCCGGGCCTGTTCCTCGCTCAGATCTGCCTCGTAAACCAAGGGCCGCACTTTCTTCTTTCTCAATAAGTCCCAGCATTCATTCACCGTTATCTTGTACAGCCAGGTGCTGAACGCCGCCCGCTGGTCGAACCGTTTTAGCGAGTAATACGCTTTGATGAACACCTGCTGCGCGATATCCTCGACGTCCTCGCGCCTTCGCAAGATCCCTCCGGCCACGGCAAACACCCGATGTTGGTGCCGTCGGATCAGTTCTTCGAAGGCCTCCTTATCCTCCGCCTGCGCCCACCGAACCAGCTCCCGGTCATCAGCGGCCCTTGCAGGCTTGGAGGCACGCCCTGCGGAAGCCGTCACTGCGGGCGGCCTCTCCAGGGGCTCCAGTTTTGGGACGCGTGCCATAGGCATTTGGTTACGGCCATTATTCCCCGTTTGCCCCAACCTGCATCATATGTTGCATTTCGTTCTCGCCAAGTTTTTACTTGCTTTCCATCTTACCGACATGCAACAATGCCTCCATGATTATTGGTGACCGTCTTCGCGCACTCCGCGAAGAAAAGAAACTCTCCCAGGGCGACATCGAGAAACGTACCGGCCTCCTTCGTTGCTACATTTCTCGCGTCGAAAATGGTCATACTGTCCCGGCCATCGAGACGCTGGAAAAGCTGGCTCGCGCTCTCGAGTGCCCACTCTATCAACTCTTTTATGACGGTGAGGAACCGCCGCAGTTGCCGAATCTCCCCAAGCGGAAGTCGTCGGATGACATCGCCTGGGGCAGCGTCGGTAAAGATGCACGCTTTCTCAACAAGCTTCGCCGCTTGCTGAGCAAGGTGGAAGAAGGAGATCGCAAGCTCATTCTGTACATGGCCCAGAAGATGGCCAACCGCTAATTCCGCGATCTCCCTTCGGTTGCAGTGATAGTTCCTATTGAGGGGTCTCACGGGTCTGGCCGCGCACACCCGCTGCGCGGCCTGTTTTTTGGCTGGCATGCTGGTTTTCAGCAAGGTCAACCTCCGGTGGTTCGTGTCATCCTGCGACTCCCACGCTCGGCCCGCGCGGGCTTACTCCCATTCAATCGTGCTAGGTGGTTTAGAACTAATATCATAGACCACCCTAGTCACCCCCGGCACTTCGTTGACGATCCGCGTCGAAATGCGCTCCAAGACCTCTGATGGCAACTTGACCCAATCCGCGGTCATCGCGTCGTGGGATTCCACCACCCGCACGGCCACGGTCAACCCGTAGGTTCTACCATCTCCCATCACCCCCACACTCCGCACCGGAAGCAATACCGCAAATGCCTGCCAGACCTTCTCATAGAAACCCGCCCAACGGATCTCCTCGACCACGATAGCGTCCGCCTCCTGCAATGTAACCAGATGTTCCCGGGTGATCTCTCCGAGGAGCCGCACCGCAAGCCCGGGCCCAGGAAACGGGTGTTTCACCAGAATTTCATCCGGCAGCTCCAGGTCCCGCCCGATACGCCGCACCTCGTCCTTGAACAGGTCCCGAAGCGGTTCAATCAGTTCAAAAGGCATTTTCTCGGGCAAGCCGCCAACGTTATGGTGCGTCTTGATCGTCGCGGAGGGCCCTTTCACGGAAACCGACTCGATCACGTCGGGATACAAAGTTCCTTGCACCAGATAGCCGATTTCGCCGCGGGCCTCTCCCCCTTGCAGCTTCTGCGCCTCTTCGGCGAAGACCGCAATGAACTCCCTGCCGATCCGCCGGCGCTTCTCTTCAGGGTCTATAACTCCTTTCAATTGAGCAAGAAACCGGTCGGAGGCATCCACCCCGATGACGTGTAGCTTCAGGCGATCCCGCAGCATTTCCAGCGTCTGTTCAAACTCGTTCTTGCGCAGCATCCCTGTATTCACGAAGATGTTCGTCAGCCGGTTCCCCATCGCCCTGTGAACCAGCACCGCCGCAACCGTGGAATCCACCCCTCCGCTCAGCCCGCAAATCGCCCGCTTATGACCGACCTTTGCGCGAAGCGCCTCCGTCGTCTCTTCAATAAATGCCGCCCCGCTCCACTTCGGCTCTGCTTTGCACACCCGGAAGAGAAAATTCCGCAGCAGCTCCGTACCCCGCTCCGTGTGGTTCACCTCCACATGGAACTGCACCGCGTAAATCTGCCGCTTCGGATCCTCCACCGCGGCGATGGCGTTTTCCGTATGTCCCGTAGCTCGAAATCCCGCCGGCAACGCCAGGACATGATCGCCATGGCTGTTCCAAATGCGCAGCGATTCCGGCACGCCCATGAACAAATGTGAGCCTTCCGAGCCGCTTCCGCACGCAACCTTCAGGTGGGCGCGTCCATACTCCCGCCGCTCTGCTCTCTCCACCTTGCCCCCGAGTGTGTGGGTGATCCACTGCATGCCATAGCAGATGCCGAGCACGGGAATTCCCAGCGCCAGCACCTTCGGATCGCACTTCGGTGCGTCGGCGTCGTAAACTGAGCTGGGCCCTCCGGAGAGCACAATCCCGGCCGGTTCATATTGCTTGATTTCCTCCAAGGACGCCGTGCATGGCAGGATTGCCGAAAACACCTGTTGTTCGCGAATGCGCCTCGCAATCAACTGCGTGTACTGCCCGCCAAAATCCAGCACCACCACCCCGCCAAGCTCGGACTTTGGCTTTTCCTTGACCTTCTGCATTTTCGGTTCACCCGTCATCGCTGTCCCCGACCTCGCGCCTCTCACCCTCTCGCTCTACCCCACAACCAGGTTCAGCAATCTGTCCGGCACAAAAATCTTCTTTACGATGCGTTTCCCATCGGCATGATGTGCTACCCCCGGATCGGCCAGCGCCAGTTTCACTACTTCTTCCTCGCCTGCCCCCGCCGCCACCTTCACTCTTCCCCGCACTCGGCCGTTCACTTGCACTGGAATTTCGACTTCGTCTTCGCGTGCGAGCTCAACTCGATCCACACCTAAATATGGCCATTTTGCGTTCCAAAGGCCCTCCGTATGTCCAAGCTTCTCCCAGAGTTCCTCGGCGAGGTGCGGCACCATTGGGGCCAACATGAGCGTCAACATTTCCAGAACTTCTCTGCGCACTTCCGGGCGTGCGCCCTGCTCAAGCGGTTCCGCCGCATAGATCTCGTTGGTGAGCTCCATGATCAGCGCGATAGCGGAATTGAAGTGCCATCGCGTCTCGAAGTCGCTCGTCACTCGATCCAACGTTCTGTAAGTTATCGCAATGAGTTCACGCTCTTTTTCCGACATTGCGGTTCGTCCGAAGTCGAAGCTGGCTGCGTGCCGTACTGCCTCGGCATGCCGCTCGATCAGCCGGTACACCCGGTTCAGGAACCGCCACGAACCCTCGATGCTTTCCTCGCTCCACTCCAGGTCCTTTTCTGGAGG
>QHYF01000404.1:0-3121 GCA_003224075.1 Acidobacteriota bacterium | reverse complement strand
CAGCAGGTGCAGAATGGCGTGCGCGATTCCCCCGATGTACTGGTCGATCGGAAACCAGTAGCCAACCTTCGCCGAATCGTACGGCGCCTTGTCATTGTGCGGGTCGCAGTAGCGGTAGAAATACCACGACGAATCCACGAACGTGTCCATCGTGTCCGTCTCACGTCGCGCCGGCCCGCCACATTTCGGGCAAGTCACATTCACGAACTCCGGCGTGGACGCCAGCGGCGACTCGCCCATTCCCGTCAGCTTCGGGTTCGGCGGCAACAGCACCGGCAAATCTTTGTCCGCCACGGGTATCATTCCGTCTTTCGCGCAGTACACCACCGGAATCGGCGTGCCCCAATATCTCTGCCGCGAAATCCCCCAGTCCTTCAGCCCGTAGATCGTCTCGGCTTTGCCGAATCCCTTCTCCTCCGCGAATGCCACCATTTTTGGAATCGCTTCTTCCGGAGAAAGACCGTTGTACGGCCCCGAATTCACGAGTTTGCCTTTCGTGTTTTCGTCGAACGCCTTCCTCATCTTTTTCGCAACGAGTCGCTTGCCTTTGAGCGGCTGCACCACCACGCGCACCGGAAGTCGATACTTCCGGCAAAATTCCAAGTCGCGCTGGTCGTGCGCAGGAACGGCCATAATGGCGCCCGTTCCGTACTCCATGAGCACGAAATTTCCGACCCATATCGCAATCTTCTTATCATTGAAAGGATTGTGTGCGTAACGGCCCGTGAAGAAGCCTTCCTTCTTCATCTTTGCCAGATCTTCCGTCTTCACCGAAGTCCGGCGCATTTTGTCCAGTTTCTTTAATTTCGTTTTGAGCTCCGGTCGGACTCTCGGGCTCTTGGCCCATCTGAGCAGTTTATCCACTATCGGGTGTCTGGGTGCCAAAATTATGGCTGTCGCTCCGTAAATCGTATCAATGCGCGTAGTGAAAATCTCAATCGCTTCCGCGCCGGCAACGTCCGCCACGGCAAACTTTACCTTGGCGCCCTGCGACTTCCCGATCCAGTTCCGCTGCATCAGAATGACCCGCTCGGGCCATCCGCCTTCGAGCTGCTTCAAATCATCGAGCAACTGATCCGCATACGCCGTTGTTTTCAGAAACCACTGTTCAATCTCGCGCGATTCCACCAGCGTGTCTTCATGCCGCCAGCAATACCCGCCGTTCACTACCTGCTCGTTTGCCAGCACGGTGCAACATTTCGGACACCAGTTCACGCGGCTCTTCTTGCGATAAGCCAGTCCGCGCTCCAGCATGCGTAGGAAAAACCACTGGTTCCAGCGGTAATACTCCGGCTCGCAGGTGGAAATCTCCCTCCGCCAGTCGTAGCTGAACCCAAAACGCCGCAGCGCTCTTTGAAATTCCGCGATGTTGTTGTTGGTCCACGTCCGCGGGTGCGTGTTATTTTGAATCGCTGCATTTTCCGCGGGCAGCCCGAACGCGTCCCATCCCATCGGGTGCAGCACGTTGAATCCGCGCATGCGCTTCACCCGCGCCACCACGTCTCCAATCGCGTAGTTGCGCATGTGTCCCATGTGCAGCGTCCCTGAAGGATACGGCAGCATCTCCAGCACGTAGTACTTCGGCTTCGACGGATCCGCCTCCGAATCGAACACGCGCGCTTCCGCCCAGCGTTTCTGCCACTTCGCCTCGATCTTCTGTGGATCGTATCCCGACGCCGCGGCAGGTGGTCCTTCTCGTATATTCTGTTCCGCCACAGCCGCCTATCTCCTCTTCTTCTTGGACGGTTCCTTCCGTGTTCCGCTCTTAATAATTCGGCGCTTCTTTGACTTCGCCCTCTTCTCTCTGTGGCTCAGCGTTCTTTGTGTCTTTGCGCTGTTTTTTCGCTTTTTTCCTGCCTTTCTGTGGCCCGAAATCCTCTTCTTCAACGCCGCCGTCATCATGGAGAATCCCTTCTCTGCCGCCGGCGCCTGCTCCTTCAACCCTGCAAGCTCCCACAGTGTCGCCACGTTCCGCCGGTCATCGCCCGGATCATCAATCGGCGTCTCGGCCAAGAACGCCCGCCCCGCCAGTCCTTCCGGCGCTGCTGCACCCAATCGCGGGTGCCGTAAAATTCGCGCGAACGCCTCTGCTCCAATCTTGCCCTTGCCGATATGTTCGTGCCGGTCCACGCGACATCGTGCCGTCAATTTGCCCGATCGTCGATGCCAGTCCGTCCTCGCTTTTGATGTCGTATCCCGCGGCAAAGAGATGCGCCGTATCGAGGCATGCCCCAATCGGCAATCCTCTCAGCCCAGCCAGAATATCTCCGATTTCTTCCAGCCTCGCCCCCACCGCGGTGCCCATTCCTGCCGTGTTCTCGATCAAAATCCGCAGCCCGCCCACCGGCACTCGCTTCGCCGCCTGCTTCACAGATTCCACAATCGTTGCGATCGCCTGTTCCGAGGTCGCCTCTCCTCGGGCGCCCGGGTGCACCACCAGAAAATCCGCTCCCAGAGCCACCCCTCTCACAATCTCGTCGTGGAACGCCTGGATTGAACGCGTTCGCAGCATCGGCTGTGACGCCGCCAGGTTAATCAGGTAATTTGCATGAATGACCAGCGGCCCCAGCCGCAACTCTTCTCGCCGGGCGCGAAACGCCTGCGCGTCCACCTCCGGAATCCGCGCCGACCCGCCCTGCCACATCCTCGGGCTTGCCGAAAAGATCTGTAGCGCGTTGCAACCCAGTTTCCGCGCCGCTTCCAGCGCATTCACATAACTTCCCGCAATGGGCGTGTGGATGCCGATCCGCGTGCTCCCATTCATCCATGAAGGAGGTTGCGGTTCAGGCTCAGGTTCTGGGCGGTACTCGTCTTCTGGATCGAATTCGGTCGCTTGGACGATGGGCTGTTCAGGCATGCCTGTCGAGGATTTCTGCTCTGTCTTAAACTCTTTATTCTAGCACACGCGCCAAATCACCCGCCTTTTCAGCCGGCTACACCCTTCTCGCATTGGCCTGCTTCCTAGGCCGCCCCGCCAAGATTTCGGCTTATCTATTCCCTATCGCCCAAACATGGAGAGCGAGATTCGGCCCGGCTCTTCCGTCTCTCGCTCAGGCACCGCTGTAATGTATTGGTCCGCCGGACGATTCGCGATGCGTTCCAGCGCATCCGCAACGCGCGA
>QHYF01000398.1 GCA_003224075.1 Acidobacteriota bacterium | reverse complement strand
CTGAATGGTGAGCATGTCGGTGCGCACCTTTTCCCATTCGAGCAGAGTCAGCCCGTAGGAGGCGAAGAAGCGCCGGATCTTGGCGGAGTCCCAGCGCATGACTTTTTCGAGCACAGGGACCAGGACGCTCATGGCGTTGTCGCTGAGCACGGTGCGCTTGGCGACGCGGGTGATGAACTTGGCCTCGGAAACGGCGATGGTCAGACCGTCGTACTGATTGATGTGCATCATAACGGGCAGGTCGGAACTGCCGTCGCCCATGTAGATGATGTGGTCATGGCTGATGCCGAGGTCCGCGCGAAGCTCTTCGAGCACGGTGATTTTGCCCCACCCCGCCGAAGCGCGAATGATGGAGTCCACTTCGCCCGTGGCTTCGTTGTAGCGGAAGCGCGTGCCGAAGATGTGATCGGGCGGAACGATGCCCTCGAGCGCCGACTGGATGATTTCCTGGGGCGCGGCGGAGATGACGTTGAAATGGAATTTGTAACCCTCCGCCAGATTGTCGAGGGCGCGCGCGAAAAGCGCGACGTCGTGCTTCAAGCGGATGCGCTTGCCGGTCTCAACGAGATGGTCGCGGCGGACGCGGCGGAAATCCGGGTCGTGGAGAATGAGGTAGCTAAGCTCCGCGCCCTGCTGGACGAGGTTCATCTCCGCCAGGCCTTTGACCTTGTCGTGGAACCCGTGAAAACCGATGAGCTCGCTCAGCACGACTCCAGAATCGTTGAAGCTGAGCGTCTGGTCAAAATCACTGGCCAGTAGAAATTGTTGTGCCATGTACTAGTACTCCTCTCGCTCTCTTTTCAAGTGGGCCTGCCCTGGGAAGCCTTCCCCACGCCCTCTGATTACACCTTAACCGCATTTCCCCAAGACGCCCCACGAATTATTTTGATGGGTGCTATTCGTGAAAAGTTTGAACAATTCATTATACCCTGGTTAGATGCGGCCCAAGCGTAAAAGGCACAAAGGAAAGGAGATGGATGTTCCGAGAGTAAAATATTGAGGCAACTCCAGCGATCAGAAAGAGATAGAGTTTGGCGAAGAAACAGCGAAAAAGCGGAAATACATGCCTTACCGGTGAGTCGCTGAAAACCAGGCAAAGCGAGAGGAAGCCCATGCAGGGAGGGTCATTCTACCTCGCTAGTGAATGCCGTCGGCCTCTTTTGCTGTGCGCTATCTTCGCAAGTGCCCGTGTGTAAGCTTTGATGGCCTCCGGGACGGCCTGGCTGTAAACGAACTGCCCTTGGCGGCGGCAGGCGATTAGCCCGGCTTCGCTGAGAATCTTGAGATGGTGGGACACGGTTGCGGGAGTGACCCCGCGCATGGAAACGATTTCTCCGCAATTCATATGTTTGGCGCCGGAGATGGCCTCAAAAATCCTGAGGCGGGTCTCGTCGGCCAGAGCTTTCGATATTTTCTCAACCTGAGAGCGGTGCATAGGTCCATCCAAAGTGTAGCGAAGTCCTTGCCCTTACCGCCAGAGAACCCTATCCTCCGCACGGAGTCCCAGGAAACCTGTAACGGATTACTTCGATGTTCATCTAAATATCGAAATCTCGAAAGCCCCAAGAGCGGCGGAATGGACGCGCCCAAAGACAGCGGCTTTCAGACACATTCAGCAGGAAAAGGGAGACCGACATGAAAAGACTTGAAGGAAAAGTGGCAGTCGTGACCGGAGGAAACAGCGGCATCGGGCTGGCGACCGCGAAGCGCTTGCAGGAAGAAGGCGCGCGCGTGGCCATCGCGGGCCGCAGCAAGAAAACGCTGGACGAGGCGGTGAAGACGATCGGCAACGGCGTGCTTGCGGTGCAGGCCGACGTGGCAAAGCTCGCGGACGTCGACAAGCTGTATGCGGCGGTTTCGCAGAAGCTAGGGAAGATTGACGTGCTGTTTGTAAATGCAGGCGTGGCGAAATTTGCTCCGCTGGCCGATACCCCGGAGAGCCTGTACGACGAACAATTCGACATCAACATTAAGGGAGCGTACTTCACGATCCAGAAAGCGCTGCCGTTGCTCAATGACGGCGCGTCGATCATTTTGAATACCAGCGTGGCAGACAGAAAAGGCACCGCGGGCACCAGCGCGTATTCGGCAACGAAAGCGGCGCTGCGCTCTTTGGCGCGAACGGCTGCGGGGGAACTGGCGGGGCGCGGCATCCGCGTGAACACGGTGGCGCCGGGGCCGATTGTCACGCCGATCTTTGGGAGAACCGGGCTGCCGAAAGAGGCCGTCGATGAGTTCGTGAAGGAAGTGGTTGCGAAGGTTCCGATGAAAAGATTTGGACAGCCCGAGGAAGTGGCCAGCGCCGTAGCGTTTTTGGCGTCGCAAGATGCGTCATACATCACCGGTGTGGAGATCAATGTGGACGGAGGAATGGGCCAAATCTGAAGTTCGAGATTAGGGACTAAAGGTTGGAAAGGGGCGGCCAAGAGGCCGCCCTTTTTTCTTGTTAGAAGTCTATTTGCCATGCGATGGATCCGTGGAATCAGCGGAGTTGATGTCGAGGAACCAGGAGCGGGCGGTGTCGCCAGGAGCGTAGCAATTTCCGTCGGCATGATAAGTTGTCGAGCACCTAGACGTGAATTCTTTGCGGCGCGGCGATTGCACGAATTGCCA
>QHYF01000397.1 GCA_003224075.1 Acidobacteriota bacterium | reverse complement strand
AAATCAAGTCCCGCCTCGGCAAGCTCAATCAGCAACTCGTCGATCTCCAGAATTCCGTGCAGAACCTAGACGCGAAGATTTCCGGCGGCGTGCCGGCCCCTTCGACCGGAACCGCGACCCCGACTGCGGGCGCAGCCCCTCCCTCTGGTTCCTCGGCAGTTCCGAGCGGCCCCGCACCCTCCGCCAACACGCTCTACGATAACGGCCTCCGCGACATCCAAACCGGCAAGTATGATCTCGCTCGCTCTGAATTCCAGGACTACCTGAAGTATTACGGCGAAACCGAGCTCGCTTCCAACGCCCAGTTCTATCTGGGTGAGATCTATTACAAGCAAAAGCAATACGGCGATGCCGTCGCCGCGTACGACAAAGTCCTCACCAACTATCCGAAGAGCTTCAAACTCGCGCCAGCGCGCCTCAAGAAAGGCTTGGCGCTCCTCGATCTGGGCCAGAAAACGGCAGGCATCCGCGAACTTCGCGAAGTCATCAAGCGCTTCCCGCGCAGCGAAGAGGACCGCCTCGCCCGCGCCAAATTGAAGGAACTCGGCGTCGAGGTCACCGCCACCCGCTGACTCCGTGCGGAGTGCTCTCGCCTTCTCCCTGTCAAAGTCCCGGCCCTCGCCTCTGCTAATTCTTCTCTCTCCTCCAGCGTTCCCCGAGATTTCACTTTTCGTTCTCCCCGTGCTATCTTCCTCGCCGCAGGGGGATTTCCATGTCTGTCAATAAAGTCATTCTCGTCGGCCGTCTGGGTCGCGATCCCGAAACGCGCTACACCGGTGGCGGCCAGGCCGTGGCTAATTTTTCGCTCGCGACCGATGAAACTTACAAAGACCGCAATGGCGAGCGCCAGAAGCGCACCGAATGGCACAAGATCGTGGTCTGGGGTAAACAAGCGGAAATCGCGCAGCAATATCTGAAGAAGGGCTCGCTCGTCTTTATCGAAGGCCGCATCCAGTCCCGCGAATGGCAGGACAAGGAAGGCCAGAAACGCACCAGTTTTGAAATCGTCGCCAACAATTTTCGCATGCTCGGTGGACGCGCCGAAGGCGCCGCAGCAAGTGCCGGAACAGGAGGAGGCGGCAGCGCAGGTGCCCGCGCCGGCGGCGAAGACTTCGATCAAGCTGCTCCAGCGGACGATGCTAGCGGTGGTGGCGGCCACGCAGGCGGCGGCCCCGAAATCTCCGACGAAGACATTCCCTTCTAGGTGTCACAGCCAACGCTGGCTGTGCGGATTTGCGGCCGGCAGACCGAGCCGCATCTGCCGAGAGTCTGCCTTAGGATGCTTTCAGTCTTGGGGAGCGAAATGTCGTTAACCAATCGTCAGCTACGTTTGCAGTCGCGCCCGAATGGTCTCCTCGCGCCGGGAGACCTGCAACTTCTCGAAGCGCCCGTCCCCGAACGGAAAGATGGCCAGGCGCTGGCCCGCGTGAAGTATCTCTCCATCGACCCCACCATGCGCGTCTGGATGGCCGCCGACACTTACCTTCCGGCGGTGGCTATCGGTGAAGTCATGCGCGCAATCGGCTTTGCCGAAGTCGTCGAATCGCAACACCCCGACTACAAAAAGGGCGACCGGGTCATGGGTCTCACCGGCCTTCAGGATTATGTGGTTCTCGACAGCTCGGAGAAGCGCGGGTTCCAAAAAGTCCCTAAGATTCCCTTCGTCTCGGATACCGTCTTCCTCGGCGTACTCGGCATGAACGGCCTCACCGCGTTTTTCGGCATGGAAATCGCTCAGCCCAAGAAAGGCGAGACCCTTGTCGTCTCCGCTGCCGCGGGCGCCACCGGGAGCATCGTCGGCCAAATCGGCAAGATTCACGGCTGTCGCGTTGTAGGCATTGCCGGCACCGACGAGAAATGCGCCTGGATTACGAAGGATCTCGGCTTCGACGCCGCCATCAACTACAAACAGCCCGACTGGAAGGAAAAGCTCGCTGCGGCAACTCCCAACGGCATCGACATCGATTTTGAAAACGTCGGTGGCGATGTCATGCACACCGTCATGGGCCGCATGAACCTCCACGGGCGTGTGGTCGTCTGTGGCCTCATTTCCGGCTACAACAAGGAACATCCCGGCCTCGTGAGCCTCGGCACTGTCTTAGTGAAGCGCCTTCGCGTCGAGGGTTTCATCATCATGGATTACGCTTCGCGCTTCATGGAAGCTGCCACGCAGCTTGGTCAGTGGAAGATGTTCGGCAAGCTCAAAGACCGCGAAACCATCGTCGAGGGTCTCGAGAAGGCGCC
>QHYF01000396.1 GCA_003224075.1 Acidobacteriota bacterium | reverse complement strand
GCTGCGCGTCGGACTGATCGTGGACACCTTTGGCTTCCGTGTGAAGCCGCAGCAGGATTGCATCCAATTGCTGAGCCTGGGAACTCGTCAAACTCAATTCCCGCGTGAGCTGCTCCACTCGCTGCGCGCGCCGGACCGGTTCGGGGAGCGGCGCGTTCGCTGCCGACACCTCGCGATGCGCAAAACTGTAGCCAAGCACTCCCCCGAGCGCGGCCCCCAA
>QHYF01000076.1 GCA_003224075.1 Acidobacteriota bacterium | reverse complement strand
AAATAATCACTGGTCGGAATGGGCCGCTTGAGCTCCGTCGGCGTCTCTCAAAGGACGAAATCGCTACTTCAGACAGCAGCCTCCGAACCCTGCATGCGCCAAGCCACGAAGGGCCATGCGAAAAGCAATACCAGCGCCAGAACGACGGCATATCCGTTTGCCCGGTAGAACGAATCCGGCTGCGCCAGCAGCTCGGCGGCACCGCCAAGCAATGATGTAGCGGCAGCCACGAGGAAGCAGCCCAGGATATTGAATCGCATCAGACGACGGACGCCAAATACAAGAACTACTAGCAGAATAAGACGTGCCAGGAATTGTTTGGCGAGATCGGCGGGGCTGCCCCAGCCGCCCCCTATGAGCGCAAGGGCGCCGGAAAACAATAATAGCAGGCGAAGCCCGGGCTGGCGCACCTGCGCAGCGACGAAGGACACAATCGCGGCGACCATGCCAGTGGTGAACAAAGCGTGAAGGAGCGTCCCGCTCAGAATCGAGGCCGCAGGGAGAATTGCGTCATACTCCTGGCCAATCGAAGCCGCGAGCGAACGATGCACGGTGGGCCACTGGGTTGAGGCAGTCGCAAGCACGCGCTCCAGCCCGAGCAAGCCCGCAGTTCCCCCCAGGCCGATCCAGAGAGCGTCTCGATAATAGTTGGACGGCATTCGGGCCCAGCCTGGCAAGACCTCCTCACTGAAGGCCCTGGTCGCGTAATACCACCCCATGCCAAAGAGCAGGGCGATGCCGCCGAAGGAGAACGCAGCCCCGAACAGCGCGCTGATGGCAATTCCCCCAAGCGTGTATTTGAACGGATCCGCGGTGTCGTACCGACTCAGAATAGCCTGAATACCGCCGCCTAGCCCAAATAGCATGGTGAACGCTATAAGACCCCAGACCGACCATAAAACGATACGCCGCCAAGGGATGGAGCGTGCGGCTTCCGACTTCAGATTCGTAAGGAAAACAATCAATGCTGTGAGACCAAGACCGCCGAAGAAAAGAAGTGGAACGCCGTAACTGAAAATCACACGGGAGAGCGTGAGTTCGTGTTGTTTGCGGCGCCAGTCGTCTGGAATCTTGATGTACGTGCGATAGTTCGTAACTTCATCCCCAAGGAGCTGCACATCGATCCGGGCGTGCGCATGATCGGCCGCGCCGAAGGTCGAGCCGGGACCGGCATCCAGCGGGTCATTCTGCTGCCACGTGAGCGTGTGGTCTACGCGATGCGGCCGTTTTTCGGAACTGGAATCGACGAGCGTCCAGCCTGCCAGATCGATTTTCTTTTCTTGCGCCAGAAATTTCTCCGCCCGCGCCACCGCTTCTTCCTTGGTGAGCGACGCGCCCGGCGTTTCTTCTGCGAGGATGTGCCGGAGTGAGTGGATCGATCCGTCCGGCCGCAAGATGAAAGCGAATTCCTCCGGTTGGCTGTCGCGGAAAAAGCGCACGCGCCATAACGCGCCGGGAACGCGCTCGGCGTAGATTTTGTTGACACCAGCGATGCCGATGCGCTGCCGCAGAAATTCATTCACAACCGGATCGGTAACATCGACGAAGACAGTGGCGTGATAGTAGGATTTTGGATCGAGTCCGCGCTGGCGCATGATCTCGTCGGTACGAGCGCGGACTGTGCGTACATCAACCGAGAGTTTCAGGTATTCGCCGACAGACTGTGGCTTGAGCCGCCAAGCCAATACTCCACCCGCAAGCAGGCACACGGCAAGGAAGCCGATCATGCCGGGCGCGAGAGCGTCATAGCGGTGTGATGTCACTCCGGCGATTTCTGAAACGGGCTCGCTCGTCAGCGAAACCTCGGGCAAAGGTTTCGCGCGATTGAGCAGCCCTTCATCATCTTCGAATCCGCCCCGCATCAAATAAGAAATGCAGGCGAAGGCCAAAGGCGCAAGCGCCGCAGCAGCTACGACCGCTCCTGATATTTTGAAGTAGAGGCTGTTCGAACGAATCAGCAGCAGTCCAACCAGCGAGGCATCCACAGTGTAATGCCAGATGAGCGTCGCGACGATGCCCCAGCGCAACATAACAATACCCGCAACGATGCCGATGATCCCCACTTCGATGCCGCGGATGTAGCCCGGCTCCTGTGGATAAGCGCTGTGGAGAAAACTCCAGGAAAACGCCGGCAAGATCACCGCGAGAACGCGCGATCTCGTCACGTTCTCGAGGAAAGGAATGGCAAAGAGCCGAAACAGGAATTCTTCACTCGTGGAGGCCATGAGCCCGATGGCTACTCCGGCAATCCAAGGGAACGAAGTGTTGACCGCATCCGAGTAGTTCAAATCCTGCGGCGCCCAAACACCGAACCGGCTGCCTACCATGTAAAACGCGACGATGAAGCCAATATGGGCTGCGGCCAGCGATAGGCCAACCACGGCGGAGGAGAAAAACTCTTTTGAACGCAGGCCGCGCAACGTGAAAGCTTTAGCGAGCTGTATGCGATTTGGTTGGAAGGACCGATACAGTGGTTCCCCGCCCGGAAGCACCAGCGTAACCATAAGGGCGGTGCCAAGCGCACTGAGTAAAGCGATGCCCAGCCGCAGCGCGACAAAACTGCTGTACGAGTCATGTGTGTCGTAACTTGCGCGCGTAAACTGCCACTGGTTGAGTTCCATCAGGAAAAAGAGCGCCGCGATGATCACGCCCAGCTTGATCGCGCCTCCCCAGCCTGTTTGCCCGCGCTTCGTGAGCGAAATCCCTACCCAGAGCGCGCTGCCAAGAAGCAATACGTACGGAATAATCGCGACCTGGTTGTAGAAGATATTCGAAGAGCGAAGTTTCTGGTAGCTGCGTTGCCAGGCCTCGGGCACTTTTAAGAACTCTTCGCTGCCTCCGATGCGGTCGCCTTGCAGACTGGTTTGCAAACGGTACGGTGCGTCCTTTGCGCGGAAACCGTGCTTTTCCCAGGTGAAGGACCAATCAAGGCGATTGGGCCGCTTTTTCGAATTGGCTTCCTCGGGAAGAAAGTCCCAGCCCCGCGGATCGAGTCCGAGTCTTGCGGTGAGATAATTCTGCGCAGCGGATTGCGCTGCGGCTCGCTCCAGCGAGGCGCCGGCGCGCGATTCTTCAATCTTGTGATCGTAGCCAACAATTTGTCCTGCGGGATTCACACGAATATGAAATTCTTCTTCCTGTTGCGGCTTGAAGAAGCGCACGTCCCAGAACCAGATATTCAGCTCGGAGGACATGAGCTGGTTGGCTTGCTGCAACCCAAGCTGGCGCTCCAGGTACACCTTGGCATCGTCATCCACGTCGAAGACGATCGTCGATTGGTAGCCGTTGATATTTTCGCCGAGGCCACTGACAAATCTCTGCGCGCGCGTTAGCGCTTCTTCGCGGGAGATTCTGAAATTAACCGAGGCTTCGGGAAACGCGAGGAAGAAATATTTGCAGGCGAAAAGCGCGCCCAGGACTCCCGCGGCGACCCATAAGAACAGCGCGCGCTTGTCGGAACTTGTAAGACGGTCTCCCGCCACACGATCCTCCCCGTCTGGGAAACGAATCCCTCACTCTATAGATACGCGAGCCGCGAACGCAAGTATCGCTGCTGCTATCTGTTCGCGGCGGGAATGATATAAAGAGAATGCGTCAAGTTTTGTCAGGCCGCATCAGCGGTCGGCCGCTTTGCGGTCGCACTGAAAAATGACGATGAGCCTCAGCACCGAAGTCCGCATGATCAAAGGCGTTGGCCCGCAGCGCGCCGAACTGCTGGCGCAGCGCGGAATCTACACGCTCGAAGATTTGTTCGGGTATTTGCCGTTTCGATACGAAGACCGCATCCGCTTTTCCAAGGTGAAGGAGATTCAGCCGAACGGCACCTACACCATCCGGGCCCGCGTGATGAGCGGCCAGGCGGTGCGCACCATGCGCGGCCGCGACGCTATCTACCACCTTCTCGTGCAGGATGACACTGGCCAACTGCCGTGCAAATTTTTTCATGGCGGCTACCTCGAAGGGCGCTTGAAACCGGGCCAAGACCTCGTTCTTCACGGCAAGGTAGAAGTAGACAGGCTGCGGCCCGCGCGGCTGGAGATGATTAATCCGCAAATCGAGACGTTGAGCGGCGAAGAAATCGATTCCACCGAAGTGGGCCGCATCGTGCCGATTTACGAAGCCATCGGCACGTTCGGTTCGCGCGCCATTCGCCGCGCCATGTATGCGGCGGTCCAGCAGGTCGATCTGAACATGCCGGACGTCTTGCCGGAGGCCCTGCGCGCGCGGCTCGGATTTCCTTCGCGCGGCGAAGCAATCATTCACACGCACTTTCCCACGCCGGAAGAATCTCTCGACGCGCTGAACACCTTCCGTTCCCCGGCGCAGCAGCGGCTCATCTTCGAGGAGTTTTATCTCTACCAACTGAGCCTCGCGCTGGATCGCCGCGCGGCCCGCAAGCAGAACGCCATTACTTTCCGTGTGCGCGAAGACGCCGTGCGCGAAGCGCTCAAGCGCATCCTGCCGTTCAAGCCGACGATGGCGCAGAAACGCGTCCTCGGTGAAATTGTGGCCGATCTGGAAAAGCCTCTGCCGATGAATCGCCTGCTTCAGGGTGACGTCGGCAGCGGAAAAACCATCATCGCCCTGCAAGGGGCGGTGATTGCCATCGAGAATGGCACGCAGGCGGCGCTGATGGCCCCAACGGAAATCCTCGCCGTACAACACTTTCTTTCCGCGCGGCGTATCCTCTCGCGCGCGGGTTATCGCGTGGAATTGTTGATCAGTGGCCTGAAGGGTTCGGAGAAAGCCGCGGCCCTCGAGCGCATTCGCTCCGGTGAAGCGCAACTCGTCATCGGCACTCATGCGCTCATCGAGGACAACGTGGAATTCGCGCGGCTCGGTTTTGTGGCCATTGACGAACAGCACCGCTTCGGGGTCTTGCAGCGCAAACGGCTCATGGACAAGGCCGCCTCGCATGGTCACGCGCCGCACGTTCTCGTTCTAACGGCGACCCCGATCCCTCGCACACTTTCACTCACGCTGTATGGTGACCTGGATGTTTCCGTTCTCGATGAGTTGCCGCCGGGACGCACGCCCATCGTCACGCGCATAACTTCGGAGCCGCATCTTTCCGGCGTTTGGGAGTTTCTCCGCCGCGAAGCCGTGGCCGGATACCAGGGCTACATCGTTTACCCGGTGATCGAAGAGTCCAAGCTCGAGTTGAAAGCGGCGATGGAAGAATACGAACGTCTTTCGAGAGATGTGTATCCGAAGCTGAAGCTCGGCCTGCTGCACGGGCGGCTCTCGAGCGAAGAAAAAGACGACGTGATGCAGCGTTTCCGCAGCAACGAAGTGCAAATCCTCGTGGCGACAACGGTCGTGGAAGTCGGCGTGGACGTGCCGAACGCGACGGTGATGGTCATCGAACATGCGGAGCGTTTCGGGCTCGCGCAACTGCATCAACTCCGCGGGCGAATTGGCCGCGGCGCGCGGAAGTCGCACTGTATTTTAGTGGCACCGTCACGGATGACCGACGAAGCCCGCGCGCGGCTCGAGACCATGGTGCGCACATCCAATGGATTCGAGATCGCTGAAACCGATCTCCAGCTCCGCGGTCCGGGAGAGTTTTTCGGCACGCGCCAGGCTGGGAACCTGGGCTTCCACATCGCCAATCCGCTGCGCGATCGCGAATTGCTTGAACTCGCGCGGCGGGAAGCCTTTGCGCTGGTTGACGATTCCGCCCAGCGGCAGGCCCTGGAGGACACCCTGCGTGCGCTTCCCGGCCAATGGCAGCAGCGGTATCATCTCGCCCGCGTCGGCTAAAAGGGCTGAGATTCGACAACTAATAAGTGTATTCATGCGCGTCATCGCTGGAACCTACCGCAGCCGCGTCCTGAGGAGCCTCAAGGGCCCCGCACTTCGGCCCACCAGCGACCGTTTGCGCGAAACGCTCTTCAATGTGCTGGGCTCGGACGTTGCCGGAGCGCGCTTCGTCGATCTTTTCGCAGGGACCGGTGCGGTTGGGATCGAGGCCCTGAGCCGCGGCGCAGTCGAAGTCGTGTTCATCGAGAATCATCCTCCGGCTGCCGCGCTGATCCGCAGCAATCTTGGATCGCTCAGTGTTCGCTCCGGTTTCCAGGTGCTCGCCAGCGACGTTGTTCGCGGTCTCGAGAAGCTGGCCTCGAGAAAGCAGCGCGCTTATCAGCGATTCGATTGCGTTTTCCTCGATCCTCCCTATTCGGCTGCCGAGCAATACGCGCGCGTGCTAGAATTTCTTGGCTCCACGGACCTCCTGGCCTCCGGCGCGATCGTGGTTGCCGAACATCGGCGCAAGTTCGACTTGCCCGAACAGGTCGGCGCGCTTCGGCGCGTCCGCGTTCTCAGGCAGGGCGATGCGGCACTGAGTTTTTACCGCCGCGATGGCGCGGCGATCGAAGAAAATGGCTCCGCTGAGTAAACCCCCGCAGGCAGAGCTTCATCTATTCTGAAGCACTCGCAAACTCCAGCCGTCCCCAGCCGGACGGATTCGCGCGGCGAGGTATAATCGGCAGGGACATGTCTCTGGGACAGGCCAATAACGCATTTGACCTTCTGGGGCAGGCCACCAAGCCTGCCGTCGCTGTGCGTCTGCCAAGAGGAAATGGGCCGATACTGGAAGTCGCCTGGAGAAGTTTTCACCAGGGAATTGGGAGCAGTCTGCGCGCTATCTTCAGCAGATCAAGTGTTCCAAAGAATTTTCTGATTGACGGATTCTTCAGGGACAGTTGGATTGAGCGGCGGATTCCGCGCCGCGCTCTGATTGCAGCGGCCCTGTGGCACTTCGTTTTTCTCATCATGCCGTCTCCCCAACTCCCCGCTGTGGCCCGACACTACTCTACATTCGATAACACCGAACTCACCTGGTCGGGACCGGTCAATGATCTCCCCTTGATGGAGATGAAGAGTCCGAAGGCCAAGCCCAGCCCGCGAGGCGAGCCGGAAAAACCGCTTCCGCCCGAAGGCGCGGACGCTTTCCATCCTCGGCAACGCATCTTCACCGATCCTGTTCATCCGACGCATCCGCGCCAGACATTGATCAATTCTGCCGCTCCTCCGGAGCCGCCGAAGATTCTTCCGAGTCTTCCAAACATTGTGCAATTCCAGCAGATGACGGGCCCAGCACGGCCGCGATTGCAGATCAGCCCGGAGACACTTTCCAAGTTGCGCCCGCGTGAGCTTCGCAAGGTCAAGTTGACCTCTGCTCCGGCTCCCGACCTTCCAACGCTTGACCAAAAACTTTCGGATATCGCACCAGCAATGTTGCCGAGCGCGCCAGCGCGGCCAAAACTGGAACTGAACGCCGGATCAGCACCGCGTGTCGCGCCGCGCGCGCAAACAGGAGACGCGGGACCGGCGCCCGAAGTGGGCGCACAACCCAGCGTTGCGAATGGAAACACTGCAACATTTATTGCGCTCTCGGCGACGCCTGCTCCTCCTGCGTCCGTCGTACTCCCACAGGGAAATCTTGCCGCGCGCGTTTCCATTTCGCCGGAGGGCAAGCAACCCGGCGTTCCCGGCGGCTCGCCGAACGGAACGCCCGGCGCCAACGGAGGCGCAGGCGGCGGGCCGGGAAGCGGTGGCGGAACGGGAACAGGCAATGCTGGCGGGAAAAACGGAGTGAACGTGAGCATCAGCGGTGGAAATCCGCCTGCAAACAATGGGATTTCAGGCCTCGGGGGATCATCATCACCCAGAATCAGCGGGCCCGCCCCGCGTGCGCTAATGACAAGACCTGATCCGCGCACAAAAATAGATGATGCACCGGAGAGAACGGGTCCGCCGAATTTCGCGGCGCTCCCGCCGGGCGCGAAGCCGGAGCAGATCTTTATTTCGAAAAAGATTTACAAGATGCTCGTCAACATGCCCAACCTGAACAGCGCGACGGGGAGCTGGATTCTGAATTTTACCGAGCTGAGCGTGGATTCTGCCGGCTCCCGGCTGGATTCGCCTGATATTTCCGGCCCCGTGCCGCTACGGAAGGTCGATCCGAAGTATCCTCCCACGCTGATCAATGAACGCGTGGAAGGAGAGGTTGTGCTTTACGCCGTAATCCGCCGCGATGGCTCGGTGGATAGCATTCAATTGGTGCGCGGCATCGACGAGCAGTTGGATGCAAATGCGATGGAAGCGCTCAGCCAGTGGAAATTCCGCCCCGCTGCGAGGCAAGGGTCGCCAGTCGATCTCGAAGCCATCGTCCACATTCCATTTCATCCTCCGAGCGACCGCTAGATTCCCGCGACTTCTCAAACGTGATTACGAGCGGCCCTCGGCCAGCTTCACTAGGGCATAGAGCGCGTGATTAACGGGCGTGGGAACGCCGAGCTCTGCGCCGCGGCGCGAAACATAGCCGTTCAGCGAATCAATCTCCGTGCGCTTGCCGCGGTTCATGTCCTGAGCAGTCGATGAGAGCGCCTCGGACATTTGCGTGGCGACCATAAGCGCTCCGGCAAGTGCGGCCTTCGGATCTTCCAATCCTGGTGGATAGACATTGGCTGCGCGAGCGACAGCCAGAACTTCGTGTACTGCGGACGCGACAACTTTCCACGCATCAACGCTGGCGGCAATCTGGCCGTACTTGGCGCGTCCGAGCGCGGAGACGGCATTCAGCGCGCAATTCCAGACCAGCTTGGTCCAAAGCTCGCCCTCAATGTTCTCGGAAATTCGGCAAGGCACGTTTGCCCGCGCAAAGAGCGCCGCAACTCGTTCTGTCCTTTCGCTCCGCGGTCCGATCACAAGGTCACCGCGCCCGACGTGGTTCACCCGGCCAGGTTCTGGCACCGAGGCGGCGACGTAAACGACCGCCGGAAGAGCCTCAATCGCAGCCGTAGCCCGGATTTGTTCCACGTTGTCGACACCGTTTTGCACGCTCAGGACGATGGCGCTCGGAGCCAGCAACGGGGCCAGCGCGCGGGCTGTCGTTGCGTTGTCCGACGTCTTCACAGAAAAAAGGACAATTTCCGTGCCTCGAACCGTGTCAAGGTCTGTTGAGGCTTCTACGCGCACACTCTCTTGAAATTGCAGCGTATCAAGGAACAATCCATTCTTCTTCACCGCATCGACAAAGGAGGGGCGCCCGACCATCACGACCGGCGCACCCGCACGCGCCAGCAGCCCGCCGAAGTATCCGCCCACTGCGCCGGCACCAACGACGGCAATTTTGGGCCAAGGCTGTTGAGCGGTCATGAAGTAATCACGCTGATGAGCCGGTCGATGTCTCGTTCCGTGTTATACAGGTGGGGTGAGACACGTATGTTTCCCTCGCGCAAGCTAACGACAACGTTCTCCTTCCGCAGGAGCTGGTAAAGCTCGGCTGTTTTCTCGCGGCTCCGCGCCGCGAAGCAACCGTACGGCCCGCGTTGTGCCGGATCTAGCGGGCTCGCAGGAACACAGCGGTCTTTGGGAAGGCGTTCGTACATGAATTCGATCAATCTCCGGTTGTGCGCAGCGACCAACTCGGGTCCCATGCGCACTACAAAATCAACCGAGGCGTCCATGGCTACCAGGTTGAAATTGAAATAACTTGCCCATTCCGGAGCATCCCACCGCTTGGCACTCGGCGCGGGTTTCGGGTCATCGAAGGATAAGGAAGCAAAGTTGTCTGAGCCCGCCACAGCCATCCAATAGAAGGGACCCGGCCGCATGATCCCGATATGATTGCTTTTTGCCCAGAAAAATCCTGTGCCAAAGGGACCGAGCAACCATTTGTAGCCGGCGCTCACCAGAAAGTCGGCGTCAAGCTGAGTGACGTCCATCGGCAGGGCGCCGCAGCATTGGCTGACGTCCAGCAGCAGCCGCGCCTCCTGCGAGTGACACGCTGCAGCCAGGCGCGGCGCGTCCAACAGCGAGCCATCATCGAAGCGCACCAGGCTCACTGAAACCAGTCGCGTCTTAGGTGTCATGGCGGCAATCAGGTCGTCTGCCGTGAGGAAGCGATCGCGAGGAGAGACGATTTTCAGCTTCAGACCTTCGCGTTCTTCCATCGGCTTCCACACCGTGTACTGCAGGGGGAACTCACCCTTCGCGGTGATGATTTCGTCGCCGGGCTTCCACGTCAGCCCGTACGCAACGGTCGCTGCGCCCGCGCTCGCCCCAGTCGTAAGCGCAATCTCTTCGGCTTTCCCGCCGATCAGCCGCGCGATGGATGCTCGTATGTGGTTTGGCACCTCGAAGAAAGTGGAGTCCGGTTTGTGATGCGGATATTTTTTCGCCTCCATCGCAGACTGCACGGCGCGAAGAGAGACGCGGGGCATCGGCGATTGGCCTGACACGTTCAAATATGTCGCGTCTTCGAATTCGAACCATTCCTGCCGCCAGTCCGTTTGGAGAGGAGTCGTCGCTGTACCCATGAGATTCTCCTTTACAGAAGTGACATGAATTTAGATTCGGCCATGCCTGGTTGGATACAACGTCCAATTTGGGCAGCCTGCCCGGGCTAGAAATGACCACGCAGTTCCCGAAAGGAAGGCAAGATCACGAGCTTTCCGGAGCCTCCCATCACCGGCTCGTGCTCCAGGTTCCAGGTATGTTGGTGAGGGATGAAGACGGCGTTGAGGCCAATTTTCATCGCAGGATTAATGTCGCTGCGCGGGCTGTTGCCAATCATCCAGCCGTGGGACTTGACGATTTTGTGCTTGTGAACCAGGCCGCCATAAGTTTGCGGATCTTTTTCAGCAACGATTTCGATGAATTCAAAGAATCCTTGAAGGCCGGAGCGCTCGACCTTGGCAGCCTGCTCCGCGGGCTCGCCTTTGGTAAAGAGAATTAACCGGTGCCGCTCGGTAAGATACGCCAATGTTTCCGGCACGCCATCCAGAATCTTCGGGGGCGTGCGCTCCAGATCGATCACGCGGCTGTGAATGAGCGCGAGTGTCTCGCGCTTGGCCATCTGATCCGCCAGCTTCAAATAGGTCTCTTCAAGGGAGCGGCCAAAGCTGCGCACGCCATAGCCGTACTGGCGGATATTCTTGCGTTCCGTTTCGTTGAGAATGTGGCGGACATACGCGCGGGTGTAGCCGTAAGGTTCGATGATGGTGATGAAATCCTCGATCAGTTTCTCGAAGAATACGTTGTTTTCCCAGAGTGTATCGTCCGCATCAATCAGCAGTGTATGTCGTCGCATTGCACTTGGCCATCGGCGGCGTTCGCGTCGCGAACCGCTTCCCCCTGCCTTTTTCCCCGCGTCCTCAGTCTACCAGCCGGAGGGCATCTTCGGCGATGCGGCATCAGGAGGCCTTCCGCTGACCGGTAGCAATCTTTTCTAGAATTCCGCGGGCGACTTTCTGCAATTCCCCAAAGCGCGCCAGGTAGCCCTGAAAATCGTGGTTCAAGAGCTGCGCGTCTTGCGGGCCCAGTTGCGTTCGCAGAATCATGTCGCGCAGTTTTACAGGATGCGGAAGCAGCGCGTCTTCCTGCAATTCCTCGAGTGCGATCCTGGCGTCGTAGTGATACATGGCTTCCCCCAGTGGCACTGATGCTTTAATGGTATTGTACTCACACTGGGCCGCAACGGGCGAGTTCGTGCAAGGAGTGGATCCTGGGATCGTTTAAGCAGCGGTCGCGGTGGCAGGCATGAATTCGTATCGCGCGATCTTCGCCGCGATGCCCACTCGGCCGTTGTCGGTCGGCTCGACACGGACGATCTTCCCCTGGCAGCGGACATTGACATCGCCCGATTGCGTAACCAGCTGAGGGAGGGTGATCACGAACTCGATCTCGCTGCCGACCTCGAAATCGGCGTCGGCGAGGAAGTAGAGACCGCGGTAACTGACATCCCGCGTGTGGGCGTCTAATTCGCGCTCTTTGTCCTCCCGCCGGAGAACGCGCATGGGCAGATTCATCGTGAATCGCCGCGCTTCGCGGCGTTCCGCTCCGTCACCCATCAATACCCCCTGGGGCTGTCCTACTGGGCGCAACGCTAGCATCGGCTCATGCAAAGTGCAACGCGAAAATCGGACATTTTTGTCCTAGTACGAGGTGTTGAAGGCTTAAATACGCGGGCTATATACTTCAGTGTGTCCCCGGTCCGGAGGCAGTACTGTTACGCCTATGGATCGCCGCGAGCATCGCCGTGTGCGGATGAGCCTTCCGGTTCGCCTGCGTTGGGCCGCGCCTCTCGGCCAGAAAATCGAATTATGTGAAACGTTCGATGCCTCTCGTAACGGTCTGTTGGTCTTTACGAAAGGGCCGCACGTCACTGGCGTGCCCCTTTGGGTGACATTTCCCTACGATGCTTCGCCGCCCGACGGCCAGCCGGAGGTTCTGGCACATGTTGTTCGCTGTGGTGAACGGCTGGAAGTCATTCGCGGCATGAACGCGCGCGAAAAACTTCAAACGCAAAGCACCTCGAAGCAGGAGTGCTCCGCGAGATTGGATCAACCCGTTCCCGCACTCGGCACTTCCGATGCTCCGGCAAGCTTCGCAGCCGCCCTCCATTTTGAGCAGCATGCGCACTCGGTTTCGAATGGCAACGGCCACCGTCGCGAACTGGAAGGACGCCGCAGTCCCCGGCGTGTGCTTGCCCTCCCCGTTCGCGTGCGTCCAGGACGGATTCCCTGGTTTGAAGAAGCCATGGCCATCGACTTTTCGACGCACGGCATGCGTTTTCGCAGTCACCGCGAATACCAGCCGGGGGATCATCTGAATATCGCGTTTGCAGATTCGGCTTCCGCGCCTTGGCCCGGCAGCCGCGAATTTCGCACCAGAGTTGTGCGCGTGGACCCTGTTCCTGACAGCTTCGCCCTCGA
>QHYF01000399.1 GCA_003224075.1 Acidobacteriota bacterium | reverse complement strand
CCCGGTCATATCCTGATTGAATTCAGGTGCTGCAGGGTTCGCGGGAATGCGATCCATCTTGCCTCTACGGTAGTTCGTGTTCCGCTTCGATTTCAGCTTTTGATCGCCACGATCATTCGAATCGATGTACCTCATACCTTAGTCGCTAGTATTTCTCCCGGCTTGATGCGCCCCGTGGCCAGTTGCGCAACCAATTCCCGATTCGCGGCCAGAAAATCGTAATCACCCAGCTCCTTGGGCAAAACCCACGCAATCTTTTCAAACGTCTTCGGAATTACGTCCGGCGCCGCAATCGCTGCCGCGTAGAAACGAATTTCCAATTCCTCCGGCGTTTCCGCGTATTTGTGGCGCACGCGCCCCAATTCTGCGCTCTTCACCAACTCCGCTCCCAATTCCTCGCGCAGTTCCCGCGCCAGCGCGGATGCGGGTTCTTCGCCGTTCTGGACCTTGCCTCCGGGAAACTCCCATTTGAGCGCGGAAGTGTCGTTCCGCCGCCGCTGACCGATCAACAGCCGACGATCGCTTCGTTCAATGACCGCCGCCACCACGACTCTCATCTCTCCGCGCCTTTCTGCGTCCGGAGCCTACTCCGAGCGGGCCGGGACTTCTCCGCGTTATCGTTTCTCTTTCGCATTCTGCTGCAGCAACTTGCACAACTGCATCGCGCCTTTCACCAAAGGCGGCCCAGGCGTATTCAGCAATTCATCGCTGATCACGTGCACTCGCTTCTCGCGAATCGCTGGCACTTCCTGCCACGTTGGGATTCCATAGGCTTTCCTCGGGTCCGCTTTTTCACCTGTGGCCGCCCAAGCCAGAACAATCACTTCGGGCATCGCCTTCGCCACCTGCTCCTCGGTGACTTTCTCCCCGGCGGGCACAACCATTTCACCTCCACAAATGTCCACCAGCTCTGCCACCCACGGCGGGGAGCTGATTCGCGGGTTCGGCCATGCTTCACAATAAACTCGAACGCGCCGTGGTTTTCGTCCACTGCGCTTCCGGATGGCCGCGAATCCGGCGCGCATCGTTCTGATCAGGCGATTGGCGTCCGGCATGCGGCTGGTTATGCCCCCGAGCAGTCGAATATCGCTTTCAATGTCCGCGAGTGTCCGCGGATTCATGGCCAGGAAATTCAATGGATGCGCCAACAGTTCGGCGACCGTTTCCTTTTTGTAAGGCACGGAGCCAATGACCAGCGTGGGCTTGAGTCGCAAAACCTCATTGACGGATTTCAGGCGCCAGCAATCGCCTAACTTCGGCAAGTCGCCGACAGGCGCGACGTCCGCGCACCACTTCGTTACCCCAACCAAATCGCCCTTGGCTCCGATGGCGCACAAGATTGATGTCGCGCTCGGTGCGAGCGAAACAATCCGCAGAGGGGCTCCTCGATTCACTTTCATGGCTTCCGGAAGAGAATACCAGACAGGCTAGCGCCCGATGGTGACCCCGGTTTGGATTGACTCCGCTTCGCGACTGTGTTGCACTTCGTTTTCGAATTCTCGGAGGACTCTCGTGCGTGTCCATCTCTCTGCTCTTGTCTTGCTCCTGCCGCTCACGGCCCTTGCTCAGACGCAATCTTCGTCTCCCAAGCCCGAAATCGTCCAATACCACGCCGCTATCGACACGGTGAAGTACGTCTTCGGCGTCGCCCCGCCCGTTGCGCGGCTCAAGCCCGGGAGCATTCTCGAGGCGAACTCGCTGGACTGCTTCGGCAACGCGCTGCAAAAGCCCGGCGACAGCTTTGCGCTCGTCAAGGGAGACAATCCGCTCACGGGCCCTTTCTATATCGAAGGGGCGGAACCCGGCGATACGCTCGTGATCCACATTCTGGATTTGCAGGTGGACGGCAAACAGGGTGTGGGCACGTTTTCGCCGGGCTTCGGCGCGATCAATTCCACGCACTACACGCCAATGCTCGAAAAGAAGCCGCTGCCGGAGCGAATCTGGTTCTATCCCATCGACCACGCGGAAAAGACGGCCACCTTTCAGGCGCTCGATTCGAATTACAGGGTGAAAATCCCGCTCCATCCGTTCCTGGGCTGCATCGGCGTCGCGCCCGCCAATGGTGAGGCTCGCAGTTCCATTGTGCCCGCGGAATTTGGCGGCAACATGGACGCGCCGGAAGCCTCCGCGGGCAACACTCTCTATCTGCCTGTGAATGTTCCCGGCGCACTCTTTTATTTTGGCGATGGCCATGCCGCGATGGGTGATGGCGAGATTGCGGGGAGCGCCATCGAAGTTCCCATGAAGGCGCGCCTGCAATTTGATCTCGTGAAAGGGAAACACACGGGTTGGCCGCGCTTCGAAAATGACAAAGAGATCATGGCCGCCGGCATCTATCGTCCGGTAGACGATGCGGTGCGCATCGCGTTCACCGAACTCGTTCGCTGGATTCATTCCGACTACGGCCTGTCCGAGCTCGACGCTTATGAGCTACTGTCCAAAGTCGGCAGAATCCATCTCACTGAGATGGTCGATCCGAATTACGTCGTAATTGCTTCCGTCGAGAAAA
>QHYF01000401.1 GCA_003224075.1 Acidobacteriota bacterium | reverse complement strand
TCGACCCCGACTACGGCGGTAATCACGACGGGGTTGGATGGAAGCTCATTGGCCGCGAGCGCGAGCACACGTTCCAGCCCCCATTCGGGTTCTACGATAAGGACTATCCGGGTTGGCAAGCTGCGATGAAGGAAACGGACAAGAAATGACGGTCGACCAGCCCAAATACAAGACGTCGGACGAAGTCGACTTTGTGATTATCGGCTCTGGCGCGGCCGGCGGCATCCTTGCCAAGGAGCTTTCGACCAACGGCTTTCGCGTGGTTGTCCTCGAGCAGGGTCCGTATTTGACGGAATCCGATTTCACGCACAACGAAGTCGAAATTTTCGCCCAGGACAAGCTCACCAACCATCCAAAGCTCCAGCCGAATACCTTTCGCAAGACGCCTGATGAAAAGGCCAAGCCCCAGCGCGCGCTTGTTTATGGGCGGTGTGTTGGCGGAACCAGCGTGCACTTCACCGCGAATTTCTGGCGCTTCCACGAAATCGATTTCATTGAGCGCAGCAAGATCGGCCCGATTGCCGGCACCGGCTTCGCGGATTGGCCGATCACTTACGCGGACCTCGAGCCCTACTACACGAAAGTCGAATGGGAAATCGGTGTCTCTGGCCTCGCCGGCGCCAGCCCTTTCGATCCCCCTCGCTCGAAACCCTATCCCATGCCGCCACTGCCGGTGAAGTCTTCCGGTGTGATTTTCGAGCGCGCCGCGCGCAAGCTCGGCTGGCATCCGTTCCCAGCGCCAATGGCAATTCTTTCGCAGCCGCGCCCCGGACGGAGCGCCTGCATCAATTGTGGCTTCTGTCTTTTCTTTGGCTGCGAGGTTGGCGCAAAATCCAGCTCGCTCGCTACCGCCATCCGGGCGGCGGAGCGCACCGGCCGTTGCGAAATTCGCCCCAATTCTTATGTGCATCGCATCGAAACCGATGCCACTGGCCGCACCGTGGGGGCCGTCTACTTCGATGACAAGCGCAACACACATCTCCAGAAAGCAAAAGCCGTTGTAGTTTGCGCGAACGGCGCAGAAACGCCGCGCCTGCTTCTCCTTTCCGCCAACAAGGGGTTTCCCGATGGCCTCGCGAATTCCAGCGGCCTGGTTGGAAAGTACCTGATGCTCAATTCCGCCGCGACCTCCGTGGGACTTTTCGAGCATCCGCTGAATGATTACAAGGGTTTTGCGGTCAGCCGCGTCATTCACGATTTCTACGAACTCGATCCGCAGAAAGTCGGCTTCTACGGTGGCGGCGGCCTCGACGCGCGATTCGATTACACTCCCATGACTTTCGCCTTTGGCGGCCTTCCGCCCGATACACCCCGCTGGGGGAAAGATTTCAAGGCTGCTTTGAGCCACAACTTTACCCGCACCATGGAGATTTTCTGCCACGGCACTTCGCTGCCCGTCGAAACCAACAGCTTCTCTCTCGACCCCGAGTTGAAAGACGCCTGGGGACTGCCCGCTCTTCGCTTGACCTACAAGGATCACCCCGACGATCTCAAGCTCGCAAATTGGCAGAATGCCCGGGCGCAGGAACTCTTGGATGCGGCGGGCGCGCAGAAGAAATGGGGTTTCCCGGTCGGGGAACAACAGTTCGCCGTGCACCTTCTCGGCTCTTGCCGAATGGGCCATGATCCGAAAACTTCGGTGATCAATGCGGATCACCGAACGCACGATATCAAGAATCTCTTCTTGTGCGATGGCAGCAGCCTGGTGACCTCCGGGCGCGGCCAACCTACCATGACCATCGAAGCTCTCGCCTTTCGAGCTGCCGACCGCATTACCGCGCTCGCGAAACGCGGTGAGATCAGCTCCTGATCTTGTGCGTGATTGCCGAAAAATCAGCAGAGTCTTTGTAACCACTCAACAAGCGCTTTCGTCACATCACCTGCGAGGGTTGAATCCGTGAATGGAAATCGGCCGAATTTCTGGATTGCCGTCTGCGGAACGCCGCTATGCGTCTGGCTGGCGATGGCAGGGGCATGGGCACAGTCCAGTGCACCGAAAGCTCCTGCGGCCCCGGCGGGGCCCAAACTCGCGGAAGAAGAGTTCAAGAATATTCAGGCTCTCAAGGGAATCCCGGCCGATCAGGTGATCCCCTCGATGCAGTTCATTGCTGCTTCCCTTGGCGTCGAATGCGAATTCTGCCACGTCGCGCATGCGAACGAAAAGGACGACAAGAAGCCTAAAGTTACCGCGCGCAAGATGATCGCCATGATGATGGCGATCAATAAAGACAACTTCGAAGGCCACCGCGAGGTTACCTGCTATTCCTGCCATCGTGGCTCAACCGATCCTGTGGGCACGCCCATCATCAGCGGCGAAGAACCCAAGCCGGAATCCGGCCAAAGAAAAGGGTCCGGTGAAGAAAAAGCCGTATTCCCGGCTGCTGACCAGCTTCTCGACAGATATCTTGTCGCGGTTGGCGGCGCCGAAGCTCTCAAGAAAATCACCAGTCGCGTCCAGAGGGGAACTCTCATCGCCTTCGGCGGCCGGCATTTTCCCGTCGACGTTTATTCGAAAGCTCCGGACAAGCGCTTCTCAGTCATGCGCCTCCAGGGCGGCGACAGCGTTACCGCTTTTAACGGAAAGCAGGGATGGCTCAGTGTTCCAGGGCACGTGCACATGATGTCGGCCGCCGAGAACGACGCCGCCCGCATTGATGCCGACCTTTATTTGCCGGCACAT
>QHYF01000400.1 GCA_003224075.1 Acidobacteriota bacterium | reverse complement strand
ATCAGCGGGCGAAACCAGCTCATCGGTCGCGTGGTGTCGCTCAAGTTCAGCGGGCTGTTGGCGCAGGTGACGCTGGCGATCGGCGAGCAGCACATTACGTCGATCATTACGGCGGACGCGGCGAAAGAGCTGCGCTTGAAGCCGGGCGAAAGGGCGGCGGCGTTGGTCAAGTCAACGGAAGTGATGATTCTCAGAGTGTGACAAGACTGTGACTGGTGACTCGTGACTCGTGGAAAAATGAACTGGCGCAAGTCCTTCCCCTTGTTCCCGCTCATCCTTTCTTTTCTGCTTCCGCAGAGCGAGGGGCGCGCGCACGCCCGGGAGATCCGTATCGCAGCGGCGGCGGACTTGAAGTTTGCGATGGGAGAATTGTCCGCGCAGTTTGAAAGGCAGGCGGGAACGAAAGTGAACGTGACGTACGGATCGAGCGGGAATTTTTTCTCGCAGATGCGGAATGGGGCGCCTTTTGACCTGTTCTTTTCCGCGGACATTGAATATCCGCAAAAGCTGGGGGCAGCGGGCCTCGCGGAGCCGGGGACGCTCTACGAATACGCCGTGGGACGAATCGTGATTTGGATGCCCCCGGATTCGAACGTGGATATCGCGAAACAAGGATGGAATGCGTTGCTGGATGCGCATGTAAAAAACATCGCCATCGCGAACCCGGAGCATGCGCCTTACGGGCGCGCGGCGGTCGCGGCGCTGCAAGAGGCGGGAATCTACGAATCCGTAAAAGCCAAGTTGGTATACGGCGAAAATATTTCGCAGGCGGCGCAATTCGTGCAGTCGGGAAATGCCCAGGCGGGCATTATCGCGATGTCGCTTGCTTTGGCGCCGGCGATGCGGGATGGGAGGCGATGGGAAATTCCAGCGAAGATGCACCCCGCGATCGTGCAGGGAGCGATCATTCTGAAAAATGCGATGAACAAAGAGGCAGCGCAGGCGTTTCTGGAATTTGTGAAGAGCAAGGCGGGCCGGGCGATTCTGGAAAAGTATGGTTTCGCATTCACTGGCCCCAGTCCTGCGAGTGCTTCCCGTTAACAAACATGGACGCTCTCTTCCTTTCATTTCGTCTGGCGCTTTGTGTTTCAGCCATCCTGCTGGTGATCGGAATACCGGTGGCGTACTGGCTGGCGTTTTCGAGCTGGCGCGGAAAATTCTTGCTGGAATCCGTCGTTGCATTGCCTTTGGTCTTGCCGCCGACGGTCCTTGGATTTTACGCGCTGGTGGCCATGGGACCGCGCGGGCCGCTGGGAAAATTGTGGATCGCGCTCTTCGGCCACGGGCTGGCGTTCACGTTTGCCGGATTGGTTCTGGCCTCGGTGCTGTACAGTTTTCCTTTTGCGGTGCAGCCGTTGATTGCTTCGTTTGAAGGAGTCGATCGAAAACTCCTGGATGCGTCCGCCGTGCTGGGTGCGGGACGCTTACGCACGTTTCGGCGTGTGATCCTGCCGTTGGCGTTGCCGGGAGTGGTAACGGCATTGGTGCTGAGCTTCGCGCATACGCTGGGGGAATTTGGCGTCGTGCTGATGGTGGGCGGGAATTTGGCGGGCGTCACGCGAACCGTTTCGATCGACATTTACGATCACGTGCAGTCGCTGGAGTACGGCCAGGCAAATCACATGGCCCTCGTGTTGCTCCTGATTTCGTTCGCCGTATTGTCCGTGGTGTCTGCGGTGAATCGCCGCGTGTGGACGCCGTGGGCGGCGAAGTAGAGTCTGCCATGCTCGCCGCGCGAATCCGCAAAGAGCGGCGCAACGCCGGCCCTTCCTCCTTCGTTCTGGATGTTTCCATCGAAGTTTCTCCCGGCATCACCATTCTCTTTGGACCTTCGGGCGCCGGCAAATCCACGCTGCTCGATTGTCTTGCGGGGCTGGCGCAGCCGGACGCCGGACGGATCGCAGTCGGTGGCGATCTTTTGTTCGATTCTTCCGGCGCAATCGATATCCCCGCGCGGAAGCGGCGCATCGCTTACGTTTTTCAGACGCTCGCCTTGTTTCCGCACCTGAGCGTTGAGGAAAATGTGGGATATGGATTGAGCGATTGGCCTGAAGGAGAAAAGCGAAGGCGCGCTGGAGAAATTCTCGAAACGTTTCGCGTGACGAAATTGCGGAAACAAAGGCCGGACCAGATTTCCGGCGGCGAGAGGCAGAGGATCGCGCTGGCGAGATCGCTCGTGACCGAGCCGCGCGTGTTGTTGCTCGATGAGCCGTTAACCGGATTGGACGCGGAACTGAAAGCGGCGATCGTGGACGATTTGCGCGCCTGGAATGCGGCGAAGCGGATTCCGATTCTGTACGTGACGCACAGCCGCGAGGAAGTGGATGCCCTGGGCGAGCGCGTGATCGCCATCGAAAATGGCCTGGTTGTAAGCCGCGGGTCGCCCATGGACGTGCTGGATGCGCCGCGCCGGAAACGGCTGGCGCAGGCTTCGGGGTTCGAAAACTTGTTTCGCGGCACGGTGCTCGAACTGCGCGAGGCGGATGGCGTCATGCGTGTGCGGCTGGAGGAGAGCGCTTGTGAGATCGAGGTGCCGCTGGGTTATGCGGCGGCGGGAGATCGGATGAACGTGGCCATTCGCGCCGGTGATATTTTGCTGGCCACGGAAAGACCGCACGGATTGAGCGCGCGAAACGCGATCGAGGGGCTAATCATTTCGCTAGAACCGCGTGGCACGATGGTGATGGCGCGCGTTGAATGTGGCGTGGTATTCCTCGCGCACGTCACGCCCGGAGCGGTTCGGACGCTGGAATTAACGGCAGGGCGCAAAGTCTGGCTTGTGCTGAAGACGCACTCCTGCCATCTCGTCGATTAGAAGATAAGTGTAGAAATCAGAGACGGAATACTGAAGACCAAGAACTCCGAGACTAGAACCTCAAACTGAAAACTTCTTCAAGGCTTCACTTTCGCGGGAGCAGATGTGGCGGCTTTGGTTCTAATGGGAACGGAGAATTTAATTTCGCTGGCTTCGAGCGCGTTATCCTTCGATGTGGCGTGGATGACGACGAGATAACCGACGGCAAGATCGGCGGCCTTGGCCGGTTTGTCTTCATTGTTGGACCGTACCAGATAGACGGTCGAAGCGGCGAGTTTCACTTCCACGGACTTGCCGTCGGCAGTTTTTACTCGTACGGAATCTGCGTTGATTTTTTCGATCGTGCCCTTGACATGAACTTCATTTCCGTGGGCGAAGGCCGTGACGGTGAAGAGTGCGAGCAGCAACGCGAGTATGCTCAAGCGAAATTTCATGAAAGTCTCCCGTTGGAATGGAGGCGGACATTCTCGCGCCTCATTCCGGGTGATGATTCTGTGATTCCGGTTTTGTCCTTGGTGTTGCCCCGTTCAGAAAATCGTTTTCCTCTTGTTCTTCGGCGCGATCCTCAGGTCCTTTGGGATTGTAGCGTTCCATTTCGAGGCGTTCCGCTACGGTGAGATGCGGAAGGTGCCGGATAAAGTGAACCAGCTTCCAGCTATCCTGTCCGCCGCCATGATTTCCTCCATTGGTGGAGAAGGCGGGCATGCCGGTAAAACGCACGCCGTTTTCGATTATCCAGAAGAGTTCGCCGTCGGTGAGATTTTGCGTTTGCGCAAGTCGCAAGTCGGGAGGCTTGGGGTAAAGGCCATCGCCGATATCGCTATGGCCGCTGCCGTCGTTGGCGTGGCAGATCGCGCAGTGATCGGCGAAATGAAGCCGGGCTTCGCGAAGATCTTCCGGCGATTCCAGCACCGGATTCTGAGCAAGCCGCGCATTTGAAGGAATCGCGAGATGACGCGCGTTGCGGGCGA
>QHYF01000392.1 GCA_003224075.1 Acidobacteriota bacterium | reverse complement strand
TACGATCCATCGCCGCAGCTCGAGAAAATTACGGCGCACGTCATGTACATCAATTCCGCGGACGATTTCATCAATCCGCCGGAGCTGGGAATCGCCGAGCGCGAAATCAAAAAGGTGAAGAACGGCCGCTTCGTGCTGCTGCCCATCAGCGACGAAACGCGCGGCCACGGCACGCACACCCGCGCTGCCGTTTGGAAGCAATATTTAGCGGAGCTTCTGGAAAAATCAGCGCACTCAGTGGACACGCGCAAAGGACGATAGCTAGACCTGCCTCATACCGAGTGGAGCTTTGTTACGGCTGGCTATGAAACTTGGGATTCCAGAACTTCTTCATCAGACTAGCCTTTATTTTGGGGGCCTCTGACGACGGAATAGGCTTGGAGCGTTCCTTGGCGACAATGAGAAGCATTGATTCCGGATCGTCACCAGCTTTTTGTTCGAAATAAGGCAAGCCAGTTACCTCAATCAAGAGGACCTCATCCTGCACGGAAGAGCGGCGAAGGGCAATCAATTGCCGATCAATTCCGGCATTCCATTTCACTTCCGGATCGGAGGCCAACTGAACTAGGCCCTGAGAATATGTCCACGCACTCTTGTCAGAAATCGTCTCTGGCGAGATATCACTCCATTCACAGTAAATGTAGGTTCCATCAGGGAACAGGTACAAAATGTCTCCGCTGAGGGCGGGGCCAATTCGTTTTATTAATGATTTGCCCGGGTTCTTGAAAACCCCGGCGATGTGCACGGCATCAAGCGAGGAAACGTCTTCGACTGGCGTCTTGGCACGTATTCTTGCGATAGGATTGGAGGCGGAAGGGGCCGTCCCCACCTGGAGTAGCGCGAAGAGAATCGCAAGGAAATTCATCCCGCGGTTTCCTGGCTGGCGCGGATTTCCTGCCAGCGGCGGGGACGCTTGTTGGCTTGCAGAACTTTCTTCCGCAAGCGGATGGTCTTCGGTGTGATTTCCACGTATTCGTCGTCGGCGATGAACTCGATCGCCTGTTCCAGACTCAGTTCGCGGTGCGGAATCAGACGGATGGCTTCGTCCGCGCTCGAGGAACGCATGTTGGTCTGCTTCTTTTCCTTGGTGACGTTGACGTCCATATCCTGCTCGCGCGAATTTTCTCCCACGATCATGCCTTCATACACGTCCACCGTGGGTCCAACAAACAACTCGCCGCGTTCCTGCAGGTTCCACAGCGCGAACGCCGTCGAGACTCCACCGCGATCCGCGACCAGCGCGCCCGTCGGCCGGAGCGCCATATCGCCGCCGTATTCAATCCAGCCATCAAAAATAGAATGGATCAGCGCCGTGCCGCGGGTGTCGGTCAGCAACTGACTGCGCAGTCCAATCAAGCCGCGCGAGGGAATCTTGAAGTCCATGCGCACGCGGCCGGAACCGTGATTGCTCATCTTGAGCATCTCGCCGCGCCGGCTCCCCAGTGTTTCCATGACGATGCCGATGAAATTTTCCGGCACGTCGATGACCAGGCGCTCCAGAGGCTCGAGCTTCTTCCCGCCTTCCGTGCGCACGACGATTTCGGGCTTGCCGACCATCAATTCGAAACCTTCGCGGCGCATCGTCTCGATCAGGATGGCCAGTTGCAGCTCTCCGCGCCCCAGCACGCGGAATGATTCCGGCGTGTCCGTGTCTTCCACGCGAATCGACACGTTGGTGAGGAGTTCTTTTTGCAGCCGGTCGCGCAGGTCGCGCGAAGTCAGATAATTTCCTTCGCGCCCGCAGAGGGGGCCAGTATTGACGGTGAAAACCATTGCCAGCGTCGGTTCGTCGATGTTCAATGGCTCCAAAGGCGCGGGGTTTTCGAGCGAGGTCACGCTCTCACCAATCTGGATGCCTTCCACTCCGGCAATCGCCACGATATCGCCGGCCACCGCGGTTTCCGCTTCATCGCGCTGCAGCCCGCGGAACGTGAAGAGTTTGGTGATTCTGGTCGGTTCGATTTTTCCACTCAGCTTCCCGATGCCCACATCCGCACCGCGTTTCAAGGTGCCGTTGAAGACGCGACCGATTGCGATTCTTCCCAGAAAGTCGCTGTAATCGAGATTGAGTACCTGGATTTGCAAGACTCCATCAGAATCGCCCGGCGGGGCCGGGATGTGCTTCACGATGGCTTCAAAGAGCGGCAACAAGTCTTTCGAATGATCGCCCTGTTTGCGGTGCGCGATGCCGTCGCGCGCATTGGTGTAAATCACGGGAAAATCGAGCTGGTCTTCGGTCGCATCCAGGTCAATAAAGAGGTCATAGATTTCGTCGAGAACCTCGTTGGGGCGTGCGTCGGCGCGATCAATTTTGTTCAGCACGACGACCGGAGGGAGCTTCGCCGCCAGCGCCTTTTGCAGTACGTAGCGCGTTTGCGGCAGCGGTCCTTCGCTGGCATCGACGAGCAGAACAACGCCATCCACCATGCGCAGGGCGCGCTCGACTTCGCCGCCGAAGTCGCTGTGCCCCGGCGTATCCACGATGTTGATCTTGGTGTCGTGGAAAAAAAGCGCCGTGTTTTTGGCGAGAATGGTGATGCCGCGCTCCCGCTCCAGGTCGTTCGAATCCATCACACGTTCGACCACAGCCTCGTTGGCGCGGAAAATCCCGCTTTGCCTTAGCATGCCGTCCACCAGCGTGGTCTTGCCGTGGTCCACGTGGGCGATGATGGCGATGTTTCGAATTTTTTGGCTCATAAGTTATGCGAATTGCGGCCCCC
>QHYF01000391.1 GCA_003224075.1 Acidobacteriota bacterium | reverse complement strand
CCAACGATCTTGACCTTCTTGCCCTTCCCCGCGCGGCGCACGTCCTCCGGATCCACTGGCTTTCCATACGGCGCCTCGACCTTGACCACCTTCGACGACGCCCGCGTCGCAATCTCGTACATGCGCTCGGAAAAGACGCCGTTGACGGCCACGATTCCTTCATCGCCCTCTTCCAGAGCATTCAGCACCGACGCTTCAATCCCGCCCGAACCCGATGCCGATAGCGGCATGGTGATCCGGTTTTCTGTCTGAAAAATCTGGCGCAACAGGATTTGCGTCTCGTCCATGCAACCCTTGAACCAGGGATCCATGTGGCCGACCAGTGGGGTGGCCATCGCGCGGTAGACGCGCGGATCGACCGAAGACGGACCAGGGGTCAGCATCAAGCGAACAGGGGGATTGAGTTCTCCGACGTGTTGCGTCATGACGTTTTGTCCTTCTTTTCTTGCACTTAATTCCAGGGGCCGCCCGCGGAGGTGTTTTAGGGGGACTTTCCTGCCACGGCGGGAAAATCAATTTTCGCGCAATAGCCAACCACACGCAACGGACAATTTGGCCGCAAGAATCTCGGTAGCGGCAGGTCTATCTCGCCAGATCTTTCCTGGGAGCCTAGTCATGTGCGGTGAAGACGGCTATTATCCCGGTGGTGCCGGGAATCGCCATCGTGATCCCAACGGCAAGGTCCATGCCGCGATTGAATTGTAGCTTCAGAGATTCAGTTTCGGCGTTGGTTTTGCGCGATTTCCGAATTGTAGAAGGAATTCAGATTTTCGTACAACTTCTTCGCTCTGGCCGGATTCCGCTCTTTCTGGATGATTGCTTGCAGGATTGGCTCGAGGAATCGGCTGTACTTGGCCAGTGTTGCCTTATCCTGAGTGGCGAACGCCCTTTCAACCGCCTTTTCCGTGGCTAGTGTAACAATTTCAAGCCGTCCGACAAAGACTCGTACGGTTTGCGTGGGAGCCGGGCTGATCGAAAGTGGCAGCACCGCGTGCATCATTTGCGCGGGAACAATGTACAACAGCCGGCTGCCTTCCTCGAACCAGGAATCTCGCCAGGTTTCGACCATGGCGTGCGCCTCGTCCTGATAAAGCCCTTGCGCCACAAGCATTCCTTCAAGGTCACGGCCGAGATCCTCGATTGTCGCGGAGAGTTCCGGCGGCTCCAAGATCGTTTCTTTCTGCACCGCGCCACCCATTCGGTAGCCCACTTTCTCCCCACGCCTTTCGAAAAGGATGGTATTCGGAATCTCCTCCTCGCTGCGGTTTTCGACCAGCAATTCGTCCTCGGGCGTCAGCTTCGCCAAAAGCGGCACGGGAAATACGGACACGCCGCGATAGAACAGAAACTTTTCCTGCTGGTCGCCTGCCGGTGTTTTCACGCGAAGGGGAGTGGAAGAAGTCAGTCGAGCGGCGTAGTAATGGTTGTCCCGATTCTCTCTGGGGAATTCCGATCTTAGGCTCGGCTCAAGCGTGACGGAATCCCACGTAATGCTCCCGTCGGCGTGCGATTGGTAAAGACTCCTGTCAAAAAGATTCTTGGCCGGTTCGACGCGGCTCGCGTGTGGATACCACTCCGTGATGACGCCTTTGGCGAAAGACACCTTGACCGATACCGTCTCTTCGCGCGAATCATAGAAATAGAGCACTGGTGTCTCCATGCGCACGGTGCCTCGCAGCCCGAGCTTAAAGCCAGTATTGCGAAAGTGTTCCACGAAACCGGGGAGGTCCGTGGATCCCGTTAAGGGTGACCACTCGACCGCTTGGCCGGCACTCCCGGCGATCGATGTAAACGTGCCCCATTCATGCGCCGTGAGGCCGCTGTAGACAGGCCGGGCCTCTCTTCCGGGCAAATAGGGCGTAATGGTGAAGCTGCAAGCGAGCACAACGTACAACAGCAAGCGCAATTGCTTTGGAGACATAGCTGGCCCCCGATCCCGTCGGCGTTCGATATTTCGCATACCTCCAATCAAGACGCCGCCAGCGCTTCCAATGTTAACTACGCCAATTATGGGAAGCAGAACCAGATCGGACAGGTATCAAAGAGAATTGCTAGACAGGGGTTGGTTCAAGCAGGCGCTTTGCGGGCCGTTCACGCTTCAAAGCCTCGCCAATTTGACGCACCATGCTCTCTCGCGAAAACGGCTTCTGCAGGAAAAAGGCATCTTGCAAAAACTCGGCGCCGCTTCCATTTTGTTCGAGGTACCCGGTCATATAAACGATCTTCACGCGAGGCAGCAGAGCTTTAAGTTGTTTGGCGAGTGCCGGCCCTCGCATCTTGGGCATCACCACATCCGTCAGTACCACTTGAATCGATCCGCCCAATCGTTCCGCAGTCTCCAACGCTTCCGTGCCGTCCTGCGCCGTAAGAACATCGTAACCGGCCGTCCTCAGAAACTCGGAAGCCAGCTCGCGCACTTCGCTTTCGTCTTCCACAACGAGCACAGTTTTCGGACGGCCATTACACCCATTGGTTTCCCTCGCTGTTTGAGGAGACTCCATCAGTTCGTTGGTTCTTGGCAAATAAATTTCAAATCGTGTTCCGCGGCCAGGATGGGACTCCACCCAGATGAAACCTCCGCTCTGTGTCACGACGCCATACACGGTCGCCAGGCCAAGCCCGGTTCCTCTGCCGGGTTCCTTGGTCGTGAAGAATGGCTCG
>QHYF01000395.1 GCA_003224075.1 Acidobacteriota bacterium | reverse complement strand
TTTGTAATGATCGAAGGCATCGCGCATCTCGCGAAGATCCCGGTGCAATTCGGCCTCCCTCGACCTCACAATCGTAAAGCGAACTGCGGGGAGCGCCGCCGTCGCGAGTACCAGCAAAATGGATGAGGCGATGATCAACTCGAGAAGGGTCATGCCTCTCTGGTGGTTCTTGCGCAGTCCCTTCGTCTTGTTCATCGAAAGCACTTTCCTTCAAGCGGGACGATCCTCGCCATCCCGCCGTTGTTGGGCTCGGACGCGTCCATTCTTAGAATGGAACGTTCTTGAGCAAATTGGCAAGCAGGAAGATCGCTCCGGTTCCATTTTCCCCCGGCGGGCGCTCGTGGGCAGCGTTGCGCACGTGCCGCCAACGAGTCCGCGCTCAGACTGCATCAACGAATCGGTTTAGGTTCCGCGGTCCTCGCCCCATCCGGATTCAAGCCTGGGGCAATCTTCGCGATGCGCAGGCTCTTGAAAATCGTCGGCCAGTATTCCTTGAGGATATTGCTGGCGGCGGTGAAGCCGATCCGCCACCCGTACCGCTGGAAAGTTCGTCCCGCCGTTTGTTCGCTCACGGGAAGATAGCTGTTGGCCAGGCTCTCGGCGAGAAGCGGGCCCGCCATGCCCGCCCAATTCGGCGCCTCTGTGCCTCTGTCCGTGCGCGTAACCGCAATCCGGCTCAATGCGTACGCCACGCGGCGTCCGGGGCTTCCATGCAGCGCCACAAAGTGCCGCGGGTCGTCCCTCAGCATTGACGGAAGCAGAAACGTACTGAAGAAATTGGTGGACGCTGCCGTAGCCATCGAAGCGCCGAAGCGCTTGCCGTAGCCACCCATTCCCTGGCCATAACCGGTGAGGGAGTCCCGCGCCTGCCCGTATCCCGCGCCTGCGGCGGAACTCAAAAAACGGGAAGGCGCGACGCTTTCGCCGGCAAAAAGCTCGAACTTTTGCTTCGTGTTCAGCGGGCCGCGGCTGGTCGCCAGATCCGGAAAGAAAACCGACCGCCGGCCGAGAATTTCGATCGTGCTATGGAAGGCATTCTCGTGCTTCTGCTGCGGATGGTCCGGCTTAGCCACGGGAGCATCCGGCAGTTCCTTCGGTTTCTGCTGAGCCTGCCCCCGCGCGGCCAGGGTCAGCACCAGCACAACGAGGCGCAGACCCGACGAACTGTGGCGCATCCGCTCATCCTAGCATGGACCTTCAGTCCCGAACGCCTGTCCGCAAGGCCGTCGAGGTCCGCGCGATTCGGAATCCGTAGTCGGCGTATTGGAACTCCGGCGGAATACTCGAACGCGCCGCCGTGCGCGTCACCTTGATGTGATGCCGCCAGGAACCGCCGCGCGAGGCACGCCGGCTGCCGCTCGCCGGCCCTGGCGGATTCCGTTCGGGCGAGCGCGCGTAGTAGCCCTCGTCGTACCAGTCGGCGCACCATTCATGAACGTTGTCGCCCACATTGTAGAGCCCATAGGTGTTCGGCGCATACAAGCCCACCGGTTCCGGCCCGTTCTTCCACCGCTTGTTGTAATCGGGAAGTGTCCCCGGCGGCGCATCTCCCCATGGATACGCCAAACCCTCCGCGCCGCCGCGCGCCGCGCGTTCCCATTCTGCTTCAATGGGCAGGCGATAAAGTTTGCCCGTCGCGTGGCTCAGCCAATCGCAATACGCCACTGCCTCATGCCACGACACCGCCACCACCGGCATCCTCGGATGATTGAAGTTTGCGTCCGTCCAGCACGGCGGCTCTGGATGCCGCGTCGCGGCAAGAAAGCAGCCGTACTCCTCGTTCGTCGCCTGGTGCGCCGCCAGCTCAAACGTATCCACCCAAACCCGGTGCACCGGTTTCTCATCATCACGCCCGCTTTCGCATCCCATCCGGAACCACCCCTCCGGGACGCGCACCATCTCCGGCTCAATGATTCTCGCCTGCGCTCTACTCGTTCGTGTTTCGCTCAACCCCGCCCCTCTCACTACTCACCACCGTCATTTCGAACGAAGCAGGCCGGCTTTTTCTTCCCGCTTCGCTCCCGCGAAGCGGTCGGCCCGCGCAGTGAGACCTCTGCACCATCACTCGCGGTTTACGCGAGTGATGAAATCTCTCTTTGCTCTTTGACTTGCTCGAGCTCTTCCGTCCCCGCGGCCCGCGGTGCCGCCTAAGAAGCGATACCGCGTCCTCAAATCGTCGAGGACCGCGCGATTCGGAATCCGTAGCCGGCGTATTGGAACTCAGGCGGAATACTCGGACGTGCCGCCGTGCGGCACGGACGTTCCACCGTTAGTTTTACTGGTCGCCTCTCCGCGGAAGTGCGAAAGCAATGAAGGCATCGCCAACAGGGTTATCACACGTATGCCCGCCGCCCAGGCAGCCGCCGTCCGCCGTGACACCTCGATCCGGAACATTTCCACCGAAGGCGTTGACGATAAACTCGCGTCCATCCGCGAGGTAAGCTACTGGGCCCGCCGCCGCCCCACCGGCGTTGGGAATGTTGGCGGGGGCATCGAACGTAAACAGCAACTTGCCTGTCGTTGCGTCAGCAGCATCAAATTTCCCGTTCCCCTCACCGAAGAACA
>QHYF01000394.1 GCA_003224075.1 Acidobacteriota bacterium | reverse complement strand
AACGAACGTCGTGAAGCGCCTCGATCCGATTTTCAAAACCCTCGCACCGGGGCGCGGCGACGTACCCCGTACACCCGGACGCGATAAAGTCGGCGGGACCGCCGAGGAAGACTACCTCCATTGCTGCCCATCCGGCGCGGGCCACTTCGTCAAGATGGTGCACAACGGAATCGAGTATGGCTTGATGGCCGCCTACGCTGAGGGCCTGAACATCTTGAAGCACGCCAACGCCGGCAAGTCCCGCCGCGAAGCCGACGCGGAAACCACTCCGTTGCGCAACCCGGAACACTATCAGTACGATTTCAATCTCGCGGACGTCACCGAAGTTTGGCGCCGCGGCAGCGTTGTTGCATCCTGGCTGCTCGATCTGACCGCCATCTCCTTGCTGGAGCAGCCCGCCCTTGAACGCTTCTCCGGCCGCGTGTCCGACTCCGGCGAAGGCCGCTGGACCATCCTCGCGGCCATCGAATCACTCAGCGCTTCGCTCTACCAGCGCTTCACCTCGCGCGGCGAAGACGATTTTGCGGGAAAAGTTTTGTCAGCGATGCGCTTCCAATTCGGCGGACACGTCGAAAAAAAGACCGGGCACTGAATCGTTCGAATTCCGTTCGGCCGTTAAAGACTGGATGTTATTTTCATGAGCATCAACCACTCGGACGCAAACCCCACCCCTTCACCCTGTGTGATGGTGATCTTTGGTGCGAGCGGCGATCTGACCAAGCGCAAGCTCCTTCCCGCGCTCTGCAATCTCGCCGAGGACAATCTTCTTTCGATTCAGTTCGCCATCATCGGTTTTGCCACAAATGACTTCACCACTGAGAGCTTTCGAAAGATGCTGGCGGAGGAAATTCCCAAATATGCGCCCGCCCCGATCAACCCGAAGATTTGGGAGTGGATGAGGGAGCGTATTTATTACGTTCGCGGTGATTTTCAGGACGCAGACGCTTACACCCGGCTGGAGCAGCAAATCAAGGAAGCGGACAAGAAGCACAACACGCTCGGAAACAGACTCTTTTACCTGGCGGTCGCGCCGCGGTTTTTCTCGCCCATCGCAAAAATGCTGGGCCAGTGCTGCTTGTCGAAAGAAGAAAGCGGCCGCTGGGTTCGCGTGATCGTCGAAAAACCCTTCGGCCATGACCTGGCCTCCGCGAAACAGCTCAACCAGGAATTGCGGCAGGTCCTGGCCGAGACCCAGATCTACCGCATCGACCACTATCTCGGCAAAGAGACCGTGCAGAACGTCATGGTCTTTCGCTTCTCCAACAACATCATCGAGCCGCTCTGGAACCGCAATTACGTCGATCACGTGCAGATCACTGCTGCCGAAACTGTCGGCGTCGAGCATCGCGGTGGGTTCTACGAAACGGCCGGCGCGCTCCGGGACATGGTGCCAAACCATCTTTTCCAGTTGCTCACCATGACCGCGATGGAGCCGCCCATCTCCTTCGATGCCGACGAAGTCCGCAACAAACAGGCGGAAGTGCTTCACGCCATTCAACCCATCGGTCCCGAAGAAGTGCTCACCAACATGGTGCGCGGCCAGTACGGTCCGGGCCTCATTGACGGCCAACGTGTCGCCGGCTACCGTGGCGAGCCCGATGTTTCCCCCGATTCCAACACCGAAACTTTCGTCGCCCTGAAATTGCTCATCGACAATTGGCGTTGGGCCGGCGTTCCTTTTTATCTCCGCACGGGCAAGCGCCTCGCCAGACGTATGACGGAAATCGTGATTCAGTTCCGGCGCACGCCTTTCGTCCTCTTCCGCAACACCACGGTGAAGAATCTCGAGACCAATCGCCTGGTCATACACATTCAGCCCGAGGAAGGCATCTCCCTCAGCTTCGGCGCCAAAGTCCCGGGCTCGATCATGAAGCTGGGACTTGTGAACATGGATTTCGATTACAGCACCTACTTCGGAACGGAGCACAGCACCGGCTACGAGCGCCTGCTGCGCGATTGCATGGCCGGCGATGCCACGCTCTTCCAGCGCGCGGACATGGTCGAAGCCGGCTGGAGCGTCATTCAGCCGATCCTTGACGTTTGGCACGCCCTGCCCGCGCGCGGATTCCCGAATTACGCGGCGGGTTCGTGGGGACCCGTCGAGGCGGAGGAATTGCTCGAACGCGATGGGCGCTCCTGGCGCCGGTCTGAAGAAGACGAACTCGACAAGCGCGTCCGCTGTGCCGCCGCGTATCGAGCAGGAATCAACAAGTAGATGGTGCGCGTGGACCGCGAGATTCGAATCCTGACGGATGCCGCCGCCGTCGCCAACCGCGCGGCGCAGGAATTCGTCCAAACTGCCGCCGCGGCCGTGCGCGAGAAAGGCGCGTTCAACGTAGCGCTCGCAGGCGGATCGACGCCCAAAGCACTCTACAGTCTCCTGTCAACTGACCCGGCGTTCCGCTCGCAGGTTCCTTGGGATAAAATACATGTGTTCTTTGGCGACGAGCGCCATGTCGGTCCCGACCATCTAGACAGCAATTTCCGGATGGCCACGGAAGCGATGCTTTCGAAAGCGCCTTTGAAACCGGAGCAAGTCACAAGGATCAAGGGCGAATATCCCGACGCCGCCCAGGCGGCACGCGAATACGAGCAGGCTCTGCGCAGGCATTTCAAACTGAAGGAGAAAAAGTACCCGCGCTTCGATCTCCTGTTCGCCGGGATGGGCAACGAGGGCCACACGCTTTCGCTTTTTCCGGGAACGAAAGCTTTGCATGCCGGTGCGCGCATCGTGGTACGAAATTGGGTGGGCAAATTGTACGCGGATCGCATTACGCTTACCGCGCCGGCCGCCAGCAGCGCCGCACGAATCATCTTCATGGTGACTGGGGCGGATAAGGCCACGGCGCTGAAGGGCGTTCTGGAAGGACCGTATGAACCGGAGCAGTTGCCCGCACAATTGCTCCAGCCGAAAAATGGAAAACTGCTCTGGCTGGTAGACACTGCCGCAGGCGGCATGCTATCTACAGGAATTCGAGAATAGTTGACCGCTTCGCCGTCGCGCGTGAAACGAGGAGAAAGACATGGCCACCACTGCTGCCCTTGGAAAAATCGAAACCTATCTTGGCACGAAGGCGGATTTCCTGCTGGGATTCAAGTCTCCGAAAATCGCGAAGGAGCGCCTGAATCTTCCCGGACCGGACTTTGTCGATCGCATCTATGCCGCTTCCGACCGCAACCTCCGCGTGCTGGCCAATCTGCAGCGGATGTTCGGCAACGGGCGGCTGAGCAAAACCGGTTATCTCTCG
>QHYF01000075.1 GCA_003224075.1 Acidobacteriota bacterium | reverse complement strand
CTCATGCTTGGACTGGCGAAGGAAGGAATCTTCGGCACACGCGCGTCCTTGGCATTCTCCGTCTTCAATCATGTTCTTCGCCCGCGATTCGCAAGGAGCGCGCAGGGTCCGTTTTTCAGTTCGCACAGCGAAGGCATCAACATTCCGTGGACCTACGCTTTGACCAACACCGATTCGCTGGGCATCAACTACACCCTGTCGCGCACCACGACGGAGTATCCTGCAGCCTCGCCACCCCCAGCGACAGGGGTGACAGTTGGCGATGTTCGATCCCGGATTTCGAGCCGCACCCTCGGAGTGGGTTGGGCGCGCGACACCGGAAATGAACGCGTTCTGTTTTCGGATTCCGCTTCTGGAGGATGGCTTGGCGGAGGCGAGAACATGGTTCGTTCCTCCGGCGAATATGCTCATATTTTCCGTGACCCGATTTTTGCGCCGAGCGATGCCTGGGCTTTTCGAACAACCTTTAGCGGCGCAGGAAGCTATCGCGGCGACATGCCTCTGTACTCCCGCTTCTTCTCCGGCGATGAATTTGTCCGCGGCCTTCGAGAAGGCGACCTCGGCCCTTACGCCTTGACATCCAAAATGACAGCTTCCGGCGCGACGATTCCTTCCGCTTCGCCCGCCGGCGCAAATCTCCTCGGAGCCGCGAACACCGAATATCGTGTCCCTCTCGGTGGCGGGACCGAGGCGGCCGGCTTTTTCGATTTCGGAACGGGCTGGCTGCTCCCGAATTGGCTGGGCCCCACAAAGCCGCTTCTGCTGCCCTCGACCAATGGTGTTCTTCACGGTTCCACGGGAGTTGAACTCCGCTGGACCGTTCCCGAAGTCCAGGTTCCCGTTCGCGCCTATTTCGCGTTCAATGTCCTGCGTCTCGACCATCCCATCGCTCTCTCGGATAAATCACGCTTTCTTGCCCGCAACCGCTTCTCCGCCTTCGGTTGGGGGCTGGGCGCGCTGTTCTGACCAGCACGTCTGTACTACACTGCCGCAATCATGAAACACGGTAAACTTCTGAAAGAAGCTTCGCGCATCGTCGAACCGTACTGCATCACAAAAGGCGAGGAATTTCGGCTGAAGGACCATGACCCCGCCGATACGAACGGCCTCAAAGACAAGCGCCAGGCGGAGGGTCTGCTCGAAGACGGCATCCAGCTTCTCAGCCACATGCAGGAGAAACTCTATGCGCAAGACCGCTGGGCGCTGCTGCTGATTTTTCAAGCCATGGATGCGGCCGGCAAAGACGGCGCCATCAAGCATGTGATGTCGGGCGTGAACCCGCAGGGTTGTCAGGTCTTCTCCTTCAAGTCGCCAAGCAATGAGGAGCTCAACCACGATTATCTCTGGCGGACGCACAAGTGCGCCCCCGAGCGCGGAAAGATCGGCATCTTCAATCGTTCGTATTACGAGGAAGTCTTGGTCGTTCGTGTGCACCCGGCTTTTCTGAAAGCGCAGAAATTGCCGCAGCGCCTGATCACCAAGCACATCTGGGATGAGCGCTACGAAGACATCAACGCCTTCGAGCGCTACCTGACGCGCAACGGCGTGGTGATTCGCAAATTCTTCCTGCACCTTTCGAGACAAGAGCAAAAGCGGCGGTTCCTGGAACGGCTCGAGGATTCGAAAAAGAACTGGAAGTTTTCCATGGCGGACGTGCAGGAACGCAGTTTCTGGAAGGATTATCAGGAAGCGTATGAGGAGATGATGCAGCACACGGCAACGAAGCACGCGCCGTGGTACGTAATTCCCGCGGATAACAAATGGTTCACCCGGTTGGCCGTCGCAGCGGCGATTATCGGCGCGTTAAGCCGGCTCGACCTCTCTTTCCCCGACGTGGAAAAGGCAAAGAAAAAAGAATTACAAGCCGTGCGCGATTCCCTTCTCGCCCAAAAAGACTAGGGATTGCCACCGGCTGCTTCCGTCACTTCCATTCGAAACTTTGCTGGAGTCCGCCGATCTTCACGTCGAAAACGCCGGGCTCTACCACGCGCTTGTTGTCCGCGCCAATAAAGGACAAATCGTCGGGCGTCAATTCGAAAGATACACGCCGGCTCTCCCCGGGCTGCAGCGAAACCTTCGCGAATCGCTTCAGTCTCTTGCTGGTCGGCGTCACGCTCGCGAAGCGCTCGCTCAGGTACAACTGAACGACTTCTTTTCCGGCGCGCTCGCCGCTGTTCTTCACGGTCACGTCCACGCGTACGGTCTGGTTCCCCGATGTCGCGCTTGGTGCAACACGTAGATCGGAATACGCGAAACTCGTATAGCTCAGCCCGAATCCAAATTCGAATTGCGGCGCGCCCAGCATCTTTCCTTCTCCCCAGTCTTCCCCTTCAAACACTTTGTGGTCGTACGTGAAGAGCCGGTTCGCCCAGCGCGGGTACGTGATCGGCAGCTTGCCGCTGGGATTCACGTCGCCGAAAAGGACGTCTGCAATCGCCTGCCCGCCTTCGTTGCTCGGGTTATAGGCCATGACAGTCGCTTTGGCGGAATCAGCGATGCGATTGATGATGCGGGGGCGCCCCTCGGTTAACACCAGAACAACGGGCTTCTTCGTTTCTAGGATTCTCAGAACCAGATAGAGCTGCGCGTCAGGCAAGTTGAGCTCCGGAATATTCCCCGGCGTTTCCGCGTACGCCCACTCACCGATGCAAATCACGGCGGCATCCGCTCTTGACGCCGCATCCGCTGCCTTCGCGATGTCAATCTCCTTGTCGTAGGTCGTGCCGGGCGCGTAAGTGACATTGTCGGGGCCGATTTTTTCTTGGATCGCCTTGAGAATGGTCGCGCGGTCCTTCGGATACGCGCTGGCGCGATCGCCCTGCCACGTGTAGCTCCAGCCGTTGTTCAGCGGAATCAAAGAATCCGCGTCCGGCCCAGTCACGAGAATATGCGCTGTTTTCGAAAGCGGCAGCGTGTGATTCTCGTTTTTCAGTAGTGTGATGGACTCGCGCGCGGCTTCCAGGCTCACCTGCCTCGACTCCTCCGAGCCGATCGCGGTTTTCGAGTCGATTCCGCGTAACGGATCGTCGAACAGCCCCAATTGATGCTTCACCGTGAGGATTCGTCGCACCGCTTCATCAATGCGGCTCGTCGGTACTTTTCCTTCTTGCGCCAGCTCGAGCAGGAGATTGCTGAAGCTGTAGTCCGATGGCACCATGCTCATGTCGATTCCGGCCATCACCCCGATGCGAGTCGCCTCCTTCTCGTTCGTCGCGACGTGGTGCACGGAAACAAGTTTCTTGATGTCCATCCAATCCGAGACCACGAATCCCTGCAAGCCCAGCTCACTTCGCAATACCTCCTTCAGCAAATAACCGTTGGCGTGCCCCGGGATCCCGTTCACTTCGCTCGAATTCACCATGACCGTGTGCGCCCCGGCTTTCACCGCTGCCGCAAACGTCGGAAGAAAGTATTCGCGCAAAGTATTTTCCGGAATGAGCGCCGGGCTGCGGTCCCCGCCCGTGGTCGGGTAGCTGTAACCCACATAATGTTTCAGTGAAGCCGCAACGCTGACCGGGCTCGAAAGGTCGCTTCCTTCGTAACCGCGAACCGTCGCTACTCCCATCACCTTTCCGAGGTACGTATCTTCTCCAAACGTCTCCCACAATCGCGGCCACAGCGGTTGTCGTCCGGCGTCAAGCACCGGCGAGAATGACCATGGAATTCCCGCCTTGCGCGTTTCCGCGGCCGCAATCTGGCTGCCGCGCAACATCAATTCCGGATTCCACGTCGCCGCCATCCCCAGCGGCTGCGGAAAAAGAGTGCTTCCAACGATGTAATTCGCTCCGTGAATCGTATCGATTCCGTAGAGCACGGGAATTCGCAGGCGGGACTTCTTCGCCTCGTCCTGGATGGCTCGGAGGATTTCTTGCCACTTCGCCGCCGGCAATGCTTCGTCATTCACGTTCAGGATGGAACCGGCTCCGTATTCGCCCACGGCTTTGTGCAGCTTCTCCGGATTGATTCGAATGTCCTGGCCTCGCCCGTCGGTGACCATCCCGATTTCGAGCTGCGTCATCTGCCCAATTTTTTCCTTGAGCGTCATCTGTCCCAGGAGTTTTTCCACGGCCGCGGTGTAAGCGTTGGCAGGCGGACCTGCGGGAGTCCCATTTCGCTGCAGGAACGTCTGGCTATCAACGACCCCGGACGCCGCATTATCGGCGCCGCACGGCAGCGCCACTGCCATGCAAATAACCAGTACAATAACGATATGGCTGAGCTTCCGATTCGGGGTGGACACGGGCATCTCCTTGGGAAGCATCCTACCTTGTGAGGCGGAAACCTCCAAATTCTCGGTCTGGTTAAAATTCCGATTGTAGACTTTCTGAAAACTGGTACTTTGCAATCTGTGCGGAAACAAGCAGGTGGGAGAGCTCGGGCATACAGGAGTTCCGGCGATGAAACAAGCAGCGGCGGTGATCGGTTTAGGATTCGTGGGCAGAGCGCATCTGGAAGCTCTTCGCCGGGTGGGCATCCCTGTGCGTGGCATGCTGGGCGGTTCCCGCGAGCGCGACGAACAGCTTCGCGAGTCGTTGGGGCTCCCGCGCGCCTATGCCTCGCTCGACGATCTTGCCGCGGATCCCTCTGTCAGCGTCGTGCATATCTGCACGCCAAACCATGTCCACTTCGACCAAGCCACCCGCATGCTCCGCGCCGGAAAGCACGTCCTCTGCGAAAAACCTCTGGCCATGGATTCGCGTGAATCGGAGATGCTGGTGAAGCTTGCGAAGGACTGCCGTCGCGTGGGTGGCGTGGCCTACAACCTTCGTTACTACCCGCTGTGTCTTGAGGCCAAAGCCGCGGTTGTTGGTGGTGTGATCGGGCAGCCGCGCCTGGTCCATGGAAGTTTTCTTCAGGATTGGCTGCTCTTTCCCATTGACTGGAATTGGCGCCTCGATCCAAAGCTGGGCGGCGAGCTGCGGGCCGTCTCGGACATCGGCACTCACTGGCTTGACTTGATGATGTGGATTACCGGGCGCAAGGTTACTGAAGTGTGCGCCGACCTGGCAACCGTGGTGTCCGTCCGGCAACGGCCGCGCGGACGCGTTGAGACATTTCAGAAGGCCGCCAGCCTCGAACACGACGACGTTCCCATCACCACCGATGATTACGCCTCGGTCCTCCTGCACTTCGAAGATGATTTGCGCGGCGTGATGACCGTCTCCCAGGTCAGCGCCGGGCGCAAGGCGCGGCTCTGGTTCGAAATTGACGGCACCAAAGGATCCCTCGCCTGGAACTCCGAATCTCCAAACACGCTGTGGATTGGACGGCGCGACAGGGCCAGCGAAGAGCTCCCCAAAGATCCCGCTTTGCTGAGTCCGGCCGCGCGCGGCTACGCCGCCTATCCCGGCGGCCACGCCGAAGGATATCCCGATACGTTCGTCCAGCTCTTCCGCGATTTTTACGGCTACTTGGATGCTGGAGACTTCGAGGCACCCCGCCACTTCCCCACGTTTGCCACCGGGAACCACGAGCTGATCCTCTGCGACGCCATCGCAAAAAGCGCGCGCGACCGCGCGTGGATCCCGGTGCTCTGGGAGTGACTGCCGCCTCAACGTGGCGTGGAATATTGATAACGCAAGCTTGCGGGCATGCGGTCCGACCGCGTCCGCGTGTTGTACTCGAGCTCGTACACGAGATGCTCTGCGTCCGCGGGGTACCCCTTTCCCTCAGGATACGGATACGGGAGAATTGAATGCCGTGGCAGCGGCTCAACTGTAAACGCGTGCGCCGCGTAAAAATCCAAATCCTTTTCGAATCCATCGGCATAGAAAAAGTAATCGCGAACCCAGCCGGCCGGCAATGCGGGGAGCTGCTTCGGATCAAAATCGAGTTTTAGCCCTTCACCGGAACCGAAAACAACAAACCGGTCATCGGAAGCTTTCAGTAATTCGTACACGTCCCCGTAGCGCGTGTAATTCCCTGCTGCCCGCGCATACGGCCCGGTCATGCTCCGGTGCGAATACGAATAGATCGTGTCGCTCGCAGGCTTGAGCCGCTCCTCGCGCGGGTAGCCGATGGAATCAAGCGTGGCCTTCGCGAGTGGAACTTGCGCCACGTGCAGGTCCTGCGCATCAGGCGTTTGATCAATTCGAATCGCGTCCCAATAAATCTTCAGATTGTTCACGATTCGAATGCGGCGCGTTCCTGCAGGCAGCTTCCCGGTCAGGTCCGCCACCATTGTCCGTTCGAGACCCGCGGGAAAACCCATATCCTCGACTACCCTCACCCAATAGCCCTTCGCATCGAGAGCTTCCACATACGGTGGAATCACTTTGATCCCCGCCTGATCCGCTGCGTACATCGAAGTCGCCGTGAAGTAATCGGTGTAGCCATCAATGATTAACCGCAGCGGTCTCTTCGCGTCCCAATCACCGAGGTCGAGTTCAATCCAATGCAGCTTTGCAAATCCCGCAAATGGCAAATCATCGAAACTCGTTACGTACTTGCGATCGCGTTTCGAAATCAGCGCCAGCACGTCATTTCCGCGGTCGTCCCACGCGCCGAGCGGCGGATGCGCGGCGCGGCTCGCAATGACTCGGAACTCCGGAAAGGGCGGCGCACTCACGAATCGTTCATTCGGAAATACCTCGTAAGCCGCCGGATGATCGATGGCCAGCAGTCGAACCTGATCGAGATACACCGTTTCTTCCATTGGCTCCATGAACCGGAAGCTGAGCAGCCCGTTTCGAGGCCTCACGCTCTTCGCGGGAACTTTCAGATACTCGTCCGGATCGGGAACATCTCGCTCTCCGGGCGCAACCCAGTGGCCCACAACCCCGGGTCCGATCATATCGGCGATGAATTCATACTCGCGCCCGTTCCACGAAAACAGGACGGGACATGAGCTGCCGCGCCGATCGAGTTCTCCAATCGACTGCACCTTTTTAGCCGCCAGATTGATTTCGTCCTGTGGCACGCCGGTCGGCCAGAGCAGCCGCACGACCTCGGCGCCATGTTCCGAACCGAGGCCGGCGAGAATCGGCGCGGCGCTCTGCCCCAGGTAACCGGACGCGCCTGCCACCTCCCACTTCTGATAGAGCATGCCTGCGTAGAGTTCGACCTTCGTGCCGATTCCGCTCTTGTTGTCGTTGAGCGCCTTCAGGGCGATGCTCATCCAGTTGTGTTGATTGCCGCCCTCGTTCCGCAGGACGACCGGCCCGCCGCCGAGTTGCGTCACAACCAAATCCGCATCGCCGTTCCCGGTGATGTCCGCAACGGCGATCGCGCGTGGCTCATTGAGCTTCACGGCATCGAGATGCACATCCTTGGTCACGTCGGCCCAGCCCTTGCTCCCCAGATTCCGTAACAATCTAATTTCCCCTCCGCCGCTCGATTCGCCCGCAGCCACAAGATCGAGCCATCCGTCATTGTCGTAATCGAGCGCCGCGAGTCCCCAGCCTTTCTGCCAGCCCAGTTCCGGAAGCGTCACGCGCTCCAGCCCCTTTCCTTCCACGTTCCGCCACAGGCTGACGCCCGGCGCGCCCGCGTGTGTGAACGCCAGGTCCATCCAGCCGTCCTTATCGAAGTCGAACGCGACCACTCCGACCGCCGGAGGCAACTTTTCCTTGCTGAAATCGATACTGGTGAGCGGCGTGAATTTTCCTTCGCGCGGATTGAGATAGATCGAAGCTCCCGCGGGGCCTCCCGCGACCACGAAGTCAATCGCGCGGTCATTGTTGAAATCCGTGGTGACGACGCCCGCGCCCGTGGCCGCAAATCCAAGAGCTGTTTCTGCGGAAACATCCGTGAACGTGCTGTTCCCATTGTTGCGCCAAAGAATATTGTGGCGTGGTGCGCCCGACGAACTAGCCTCAGGCGCCATGGTCACGTACAAGTCCAAGTCCCCGTCGTGGTCATAATCCACGAACGTAACGCCGACGCAGCCTTTTTCTTCGCGAATTCCCGCCTCTCGCGTCACATCCTCAAATTTTCCGGCCCACTTGTTGCGCAGCAGCCGCACCCCGTCACTCAAGCAAACCGCGATATCGGTGTGGCCGTCATTGTCAAAATCCCCCGCCGCACAGCCCAGTCCGCTCCCTTTAAGCTGGATTCCCGCCTCTTGCGTCACGTCATCAAATTTTCCGTCACCCAGATTTCGCAGCAAGCGGCTGGTGCCGTCCGCCGCGCCGCTCACCAGGAAAAGATCCGGCTTGCCATCGCCATCGAAGTCGAAAAAGCACGCGCCCGTGCTCGGTCCGATCGCCATGCGGTTCCCGCCGCCGCTCTTCGCAACGAACGCGTTCGCCTGCGCCGTATATCGCACCGGGATCGCCGCAGGCACATCGGCAACAGTGCTCAGAGGCAACTCGGCAAGCGAGTATTTGCCCTGATCTCCGTAGCCCGCGCCAAACGGCACACCCAGATGCTCGCTGGTGATTTTCTGAAACCGCGCCAGATGTTCGCGCGCAGCAGCGGAATCGCCCTTGCGCTGAAGCGCCCGCGCCAACCCGAATTCCGCCGACGCATGGTATGGCGCCAGCGCCAGCCCCTTCTGAAACGCCGCGATGGCCTCGTCATACTTTTGAATCTGGCTGTTCAGGTAGCCGACAAAATAATACGCATCCGCTTCGTTGGGCGCGATTTCCGTGACGTGCTGGAAAGCGCCAATTCCTTTTTCCGCATCGCCGAGGTCTTTGTAGGCAAGCCCGAGGTTATACCAGGCATAAGGATCTTTCGGCAGCTGCTCCGCCGCTGCGGCGAGCGCGGCTCGCGCGGCTTCGAGCTTCTGCTGGCCCAGCAGAGAGACGCCCAGGTTCAACCGCGCCACGTAAAACTTTGCGTCCACCGCGATCGCTTGCTCGAAATATTTTTGCGCATCCGCGGGCCGCTGCTGATTCATGTAAGCAACGCCCAGCGTATTGAAGCGATACGCATCCGCAATCCCGCCCGGCGAACCAGGCTTCTTTGTCGCCGCGGCCTTTTCTTGCGCGGGCGTTGCGCCGGAGCGCATCAGTATCGTCCCGCTGCAAATGAAAATGGCGCAAATCGAAATCGCCCCCACTGCGCGCCGCTGAATTGAATTCATGAAAATTTTTCTTCCTGTCTGCAAGGGATGCCCGATTCGTGCGCGCCCCCATCCAGGCGCAACTAGAATTTTCTCGGCTCCTACATGCATCGTCAACCGTTTTTAGCCCGGCCCTTCGCGCATTTCGCCGCGCCCTTGACCTGCATCCCGCGGCCGCATACGCTCGCGCACCAGGCCTTGAACATGTCTTCGTTCCACACGATCAAGGAAATTGCCGTAGGAATTCGCGCGAAAAAAATCTCCCCCGTGGAGGTCCTCGAAGCGCATGCACGCGCTCCCTTGCAACCTCCGCCGCTGCAGCCTTCCTGACGCACGCGAACGCTTCACGGTTCGGGCTGTCGCGTGAGCTCAGGGTTAGGGATGCGTTCATCCTCCAACGACTCCCGTCGCTTTCCCAGTTCGGAATCCATCGCCTTCTGCGCCGCTGCGAATTCCACCCGCGCTTCCTTTTGGCGGCCCAGTTGCGTCAGGATCCGGCCGCGCAAAAAATGGCCTCCATGAAATTCCGGCGACAGGCGAAGCGCCGCATCAATCATTTTCAAAGCCTGTTGTGCTTTTTGCTCCTTCTGATAAAGCTTCGCCAGCCCGAGATACGCCCCGGCGTTCTTCGCATCCCGCTCCAGAGCCTCGCGAAATGATTTTTCCGCATCCTCCTCCCTTTGCATGCGCGAATACAGCACCCCCAATTGTTCATAATCGTCGGCCAGGTCCGGCTCCAGTGCGATGTCCCGTCGGAACTCCTCCTCCGCGCGCTCGTTGTCGCCCGACCGCATGTACGCAATCCCCAGGTTCATGTGCACGAAGGGAAGATTGGGATTCAGAGCCGCAGCACGCTCCAGCTCTCTCGTCGCTTCCGGGACTTCGTAACGGTTGAGGAACGCCTTCCCCATGATCAAATGAAATTCCGGCGTTTCCGCACCGGCCGCGATCATCTGGTGAAGGATTTTTTCGTCGAGCTCTTTCTGCCCCGATTCCCGCGCGGCAATGTCTATCGTGTAGAGATACAGCACATCGTTAAGCACCGTCACCGCTTCCGCATAATGCTTCGTGAAAACTTGACAGAGCCCCAACAGATACCGCGCCTGTTGTGAGTCCGGCTGTTCCCGCACGACCGAAGCAAGTGGAGCGATCGCCGCGCCGTAGTTGCCCCGCCGGTATTCGACCAGTCCGATGTTCAGCCGGATGCCCGCCATCTTCGGCTCCAGCTTTTCCGCTCTTCGCAGCAGTGCGATCGCGCGGTCCCATTGCTTGCGCCGAATCGCGATGACGCCCAGATTCGAGTACGCCGCTCCCGCTCGTGCGTCTGCGGCAATCACCTGACGAAACGCCCCTTCCGCCGCGTCGAGGTCCCCGTTCTCGAGCGCCGCCTGTCCCTTCGCAAACCACGCTCGAGGATCTTCTCTCGCTGCCACCGTGGCTTGCGAATTCCTCGACTCCTGCTTGCTCGGTTCTTTGGCTGCGGCAGGGCATTCGCAAACAAGCATCCCCGTGCCCGCACCAAGCACGCCCGTCGGCGGCAATATTACGAAGTAAATCAAAAATCGCGCGCGCATCGGCACTTAGTCTCCGGCAGTGCCACGGAGATTTCAAGGAGCGGACTTGCCTGGACAGGGGAACCGGTTGTACTCCCTGCTTCCAATGGTTCATTTTCCACTGTTCCGCCCTTGCCGCGAATTTACCTCTTGACACAAACCAAACATTGCCGTATTAACTCGTTTTAATAAATACATTCGGTGCGTTTCCTGCGGTCGTCGAGTGGTGGGGGAGCGGTGTCCAATGAAGAGCTTACCGCAAGCGCCAGTTTCAGGGGTGACCGCTTTGGCCGCGTTCGTTGTGCCCTCACGTCTTTATTCTCTCCCCAATTTCGAAAATCTCGGAGGTTTTACCGTGATGGGAAACTTTAATCCGTTGCATCATCGAAAGAACTTTCTTGGAGCCGGTCGCGTTCTGCTGGGCGCGATCCTGCTTGCGCTCTGCCTTCCGCTCGCTTCGCACGCACAGGACACTGGCTACATCAGCGGAACCGTGACCGACAAATCCGGCGCCGCCGTCGGCGGCGCTGACGTGGTGATCACAAATACCGCTGGCAGCTTGACGCGCACGACCACCACGAACGCTGACGGCGCATACGTGGTTGCCGGCCTGCCCGGCGGCATGTACAACATAGCCGTAACCGCAAAGGGCTTTCAGAAATACTCGGCTCACGGCGTGGTGTTGGATGTCGCCCAAAAATCTCGCATTGACTTTCAGCTCACCGTCGGCTCCGTCACCGAAGTCATCGAAGTGACCGGCGAAAGCGTTGCCCAGGTCGAGACAACCTCTTCCGACCTCACCAACACCGTTACCGGCAAGCAGATTGACAACCTCGTGCTCAACGGTCGCAATTTCACGCAACTGGTCAATCTGGCGCCCGGCGTGGTGAGCCAGACTGGCCAAGACGACGCCAAGGTCGGCGTGTACGGCAACGTCCTCTACAGCATGAATGGTGGCCGCACCGAGTACAACAACTGGGAGCTCGACGGCGGCGACAACATGGACAACGGCAGCAACGCCACCCTCAACGTCTACCCCAACCCGGAAGCTATCGCCGAATTTAAAGTGCTCACCTCCAACTACGGCGCGCAATATGGCCGCAACGGCTCCGGCACTGTCGAAGTCGAAACCAAATCGGGAGGCACTACCTTCCACGGCAGCGCTTTCGAATATCTCCGCAACGAGTTCTTTAATGCCAAGTCCTGGAGAGAAGGCGCCGACCCAACTGCCAAGAAGGCTTCCTATAAGAAACATGACTTCGGCTATACCGTGGGCGGCCCAGTCTTTATTCCCTACCACTACAACGCCGACAAGAAAAAGACGTTCTTCTTCGTTTCAGAAGAATGGCGGCGGGAGAAGAACCCTCACACCACGGGCCTCGTCAACGTACCCTCAGATGCAGAGCGCACCGGAAACTTTTCTGACGTGTGCCCCGGAGCCGATTGCCCGACCGTGGCCAATCCAGCTGCAGTTCCGATAAGCCCCGTAGGCCAGGCGCTGCTTGCTCTCATCCCGAAAGCGAGTCCCGGCTTGACGAACAATGGCTTCCCCGCAGTTGTGCAAACGGTATCGCTTCCGGAAAGCTGGCGCGAAGAGTTGGTACGCATCGACCACAACCTCACCGACAACTACCGTTTAACCTTCCGTTACATCCATGATTCATGGCAGACGCAAACCGAGAACCCTCTTTGGGGCAACGGCACAAACTTTGATAATATCAATACCAACTTTGTCGGTCCCGGAACTAGCTTTGTGGCCCGGTTGAACGCAAATATTTCACCTACCCTGCTTAACGAATTCGTAGCCAGTTACACTGCCGACCATATCTTTCTGACGGCCCTCAACAATCCGGCGCTTCCCTCTCCCTTCCCGATGGGGGCCATCTTCAAGAATGGTTTCGGTGGTAAACTCCCCGCGATTTCCCTCGGCAGCAACCCAGAGTACGGAGTCGACAGCAGCCTCACCGCGGACACGGGCTACTTCCCGTGGAACAACGCCAATCCCGTCTACACTTATCGCGACAACATGACCAAGATTCACGGCACCCATACCCTCCAGTTCGGGGTTTACACCGCGTTCGCACAAAAGAACGAGGAGAATAGTCCCTACAACCAGGGGATTCTGACCTTCGATTCCAGTAATTCTACGGTGAGTACAGGAAACGCTTTCGCCGACCTGCTCTTGGGAAATGTTGCGACTTATCAGCAGTGGAATCTTACAGCCAAGTACTATAACCGCTACAGGATTGTGGAGCCCTATTTTCAGGACGACTGGCGCGTCAACAAGCGGCTTACCCTCAATCTCGGTCTTCGCCTCAGTCTATTCGGCACCTATCGCGAACGTTATCGGCGCGCCTACAATTTTGAACCGAGCGGTTTCGCTTCCGCCAGCAAACCCACGCTTCAAAGTGATGGATCCCTAATACCAGGGGTTGGTAATGCCCTTAACGGCGTGATTCAGTGCGGAGGACCTGGAGGGCCTGTAACTCTTCCGGGTTTCGGGACTGCCAGCGTCGGGTCATCCTCGAACGCCGGATGCCTCAAGGGTCATCTCTTCAACCCCGCCCCGCGCCTCGGCTTCGCGTTTGACCCGCACGGCGACGGCAAGATGGCCATCCGCGGCGGCTACGGCATCTTCTTCGAGCATACCAACGGCAACGAGGGTAATACGGAGTCACTGGAAGGCTCCGCCCCGTATGCGCTCAATGCTTCTCAATTCAACATCGCGGGCGGAGTTGGCAGTTGTCCTGCCGGGACATCTGGATACTCCTGTATTGGCGGCACTGGCGCTGTAATCCCATTCTTTCCCCTTTCGGTCAACTCCATCCCGAGCAAGGCCATTTGGCCCTACGTCCAGCAATGGCACCTCGATATTCAGAAGGACCTGCCCTGGCACGTCGTGGCCACAGCCTCCTACGTGGGAAGCAAGGGTACACACTTGACGCAGCAACGGAACCTGAACCAACTACTGCCCGTGCCTGCTTCAGCGAATCCTTACAAAGTCGGCGAAGCCATCGGGGGCTCAGGTCATGACGATTGCGGAACTGCAAAGACGCCCAGCGGCGTGTCGATCACAGGACAGGCGCTGACGAATCTTGGCGTTGCCTGTGGCAATGATCCCAACCCGTCGCGTCCACTTCGCGGGTACGGAGATATTACCCGGCTGGAAGATCAGGCAAACTCCATCTATCATGCGTTTCAAGCTACGGCGCGGCGCACCGTGGGCGACCTCACTCTGAGCTTCGCTTACACCTACAGCCACTCCATCGATAATTCCTCGGACCGCTTTGACGGCGCTTTTGTGGATTCCTACAACATCGCTAGGAATCGGGGAAGTTCCAATTTCGATGTGCGTCACAATTTGGCGATCAGCTATGTTTATGCCCTGCCGTTCTACAAGGGATCGGGCCTCGCGCACACGGTGCTTGGTGGTTGGCAGGTTTCAGGCATCACCATCGCGCAAACGGGGATGCCTTTCAGCGTTACCAACGGCACTGACTTTGGCGATAACGCCGGCGTGGCCAATGGCGTAGGCACGGGCTCCCGCCCCGATTTGGTGGGCAACCCTCATTCCGGTCTTACGCAAACCAACATCCCCGGCATTCGAGGCCCGCTCCTTTATAACCCAGCAGCATTCGCACTACCGACGGGACTCACCTTCGGCAACGTCGGGCGCAACACTTTGTATTTGCCTAGCCGCTTGAACTTCGACTTCGGCCTGTTCAAGCGCTTCTCCTTCGGTGAGACCAAGGCGATCGACTTCCGTTGGGAGAACTTCAACCTTTTCAACCACACCCAATACGATGAGATCAGCGGCGCGGGCCCGGGCGGCAATGCGGCAATGGACTGCACGGGCGCCAAAAATTCCGCTGGCGACCCGGCGTGCATCGCATCGTCATCTTTTCTCCATGCCAGCAATGCGCATCTCGGGCGCCGGATGCAATTCGGCTTGCGCTTCCAGTTCTGACAGTTCCATTGTTCAGGGGCGGCGATTTATTTCGCCGCCCTCTTCGCTTTTGCGGGAATCCCCTGTTCCCATTCCTTCCGGAAGGAGTAAAATGCGGCCCATGAACCGACGCACATTTCTCCAAACTTCTATCGCCACAACCATTGCCTCTTCCTTTTCGCTTCGCGCTTTCGCCGCCGAGCACAAGATCGGCCGCATCGGCCTGCAGCTCTACACCGTGCGCGACGCCATGAAAACCGACTTCGAAGGCACTATCTCGAAAGTCGCCGCCACCGGCTACAAGGAAGTTGAATTTGCCGGCTATTTCGACCATTCCCCAAAGGACGTTCGCACCATTCTCGATAAGAACGGTCTCGCGGCGCCCTCCGCGCATGTTTCTTACGACCTCGTCGAAAAAAAGTGGCCTGAAACTCTCGACGCCGCTAAAATTGTCGGCCACAGCTACGTTATTTGCCCCTGGATTGACGAGAAGCAGCGCAAAGAGCCAAGCGGCTGGAAACGCGCCGCCGATTTATTCAATCGCGCCGGCGAAGCCAGCCAGAAGGCCGGCATCCAGTTCGGCTACCATAATCACTCGTTCGAATTCGAACCCGCCGATTCGCTTGGCGGCAAACTCCCTTATGATTTTCTTCTCGCCGAATTGGATCCCAAACTCGTCACCATGGAATTGGACCTCTGCTGGATCAGTGTGGCCGGCAAAGATCCTCTGGCCTACTTCGAGAAATATCCCGGCCGTTTCCCCCTCGTCCACGTAAAAGACTTTGTGAAGGACCCCGCCGCCACGAGCAGTTTCAGCGGTGCGACCGGTCCGTCAGTCAAATTTACTGGGCGGTTGGCCGATGTCGGACAGGGCTCCATCGATTGGAAACGCATCTTCGCGCATTCCGAAAAAGCTGGGATCAAGCATTATTTTGTTGAAAACGATGAGCCCAAATCAGCTTTCGACGACATCAAAATCAGCTACGACTATCTTCACAACTTGCAGTTTTGATTTCCCTTTGCAGGGGCGCTCCGGCCGAAACGGAGCGCCCCTGCTTGACCTGATCCTCATGAGGAGAGACTCGCAATGAATCCGCGCAAATGGCTGTCCATCCTCGCGCTAGCTGCGGCACCCGCCTTGTTCGCCTTCGCCGCACTTCCGCAAAAAGACGCGTGGAAGCCTCTCTTCAATGGCAAGGATCTCACCGGTTGGAAACACGTTGGCCCGGGCAGCATGACCGTGGAAGACGGCCTCATTCAAACGCATGGCGGCATGGGCCTCCTCTACTGGACGGGCGGAAAGCTCGGCGACTGCCGCATCCGCGTCGTCTACAAAATGCGCGACTTCAATGACAATTCCGGCGTCTTCATTCGGATTCCCATCGAGCCCCGCGAAGAATGGATGCCCGTCCATTACGGTTACGAAGTCCAGATTGACAATCATCCCGAAGATTCGAAAGAGGACGAATATCACGTCACCGGCACGCTTTATTCGCTCACCAAGCCCCTCGCCAAGCCCGGCAAGCCCGGTCCCGAGTGGAACACCATGATCATCACCCTGGATGGCCCGCGCACAATCGTCGTTCTGAATGATGTCACCGTCACTGATTACACCGAAGGCCAGCCCGTCCCAGAGCGCAAATTCAAGTTCGAACCGCAGCGCGGCAC
>QHYF01000042.1 GCA_003224075.1 Acidobacteriota bacterium | reverse complement strand
GAGTTCAACGCTCTTGCTGCAAACGGCGGCTCGCTCAACTACTTCATCGGGAATCCAAACGCGAAACAAGATATCTTCGTCAACCCCAACGAAATCGTCTTTCAGGGAACGCAGCTCCCTGGAGCTTGTATTGACGCCAACGGGAATGCAACTCCTTATGTGGCCATGAATGTTTCAGACACGTTTGGCAATGTTCTTGGGAACGCATGCTTCCCGGCGGTCAACACGAACACTTGGACCGATTCGAGCGGCAATTTGCTCCCAACGAATGGTTCTGATCCCGCCAAATGTAACAACATCAAAGCCGCTGGTTGCGCTTTCTTCGGCGGCGAATTCCTGCCCGATGGCAAACCGGACACCTACAAAGATCCGAAGCGGAAATACCAAGCTGTTGAGTTCGAAGTGAACAAGTCGTTCAGCAACAACTGGGCCCTAGTTGCGAACTGGCGGATTGCCCGCCTCCGAGGCAACTACGATGGTGCGTTCCGGAACGACAACGGGCAGGCCGACCCGGGGATCAGCTCGCTATTCGACCTTACGGAAGGCAAATTCGGACTTCTCGGCCAGCAGCAGGGAATCGGGTCTCTGAGCACGGACCGTCGGCACGTCGTGAACGTTTATACCACGTATGTGCTCGACAAGAGCCGCCTGAAGGGCCTGGTGCTTGGCTCGGGGGTGAGGATCCAGTCTGGCATCCCGTGGACCACTCTGGCGGCCCAACAGGCCTATCAGAACCCGGGCGAGGTGCCTCTCTTCGGCCGTGGTGATCTCGGCCGCTCGCCCGTCACGGGCACGGTGGACGCACACATCGAGTATCCCTGGAAGATTACTGAGAAGAAGCAATTGAAATTCGGGTTTGACGCCTTCAATATCGGAAACACCAAGCGGACAATTCAGGTCAACCAGAACGTGGACTTGGGCTTCGGAGTTAATAACGTGGACTTCCAGAAGCCCGGGGGAGGTACGACCTACGGGTTCGTCCATCCGGACGCTGGCTTTGTTAGTCCATTTACGGCTCGCGCCTCCGTCCGTTTCGTGTTTTAGCATCAACTGTCATTTCGGGGAGGACGCTTCGCCGCGCCCTCCCTTTTCTATCGATTGTCAGCAAACTCGATCGTCGGTAGCGCTGAAGCTCCTTCCGCACAGCATTCATAACCGGCTGCCCGGTACTTGGTTTGTTTTCTTCCATTTAAGACACCTGTTTCTGCCGATTTGCTGTTTTCGGCCGTAATTCGAGCGCTGTGCCGCACGTATGTTAGGATGAGGAATAAGTGTCCCCTCACGGCTCATGGCGCGCGCGTCCACAATCAACCTAACCGAAGCAGTAGGAATCGCCACGGGCAGTCTCTGGGCTCACAAGCTCCGCAGCGTGCTCACCCTGATCGGCGTGGTCATTGGCGTCGCCGCGGTCATTGCCGTGGTCAGCCTCATCAACGGTGCCAATCAATATGTCGCGACTCGCGTCTTCCGCCTCGGCGCCGACGTTTTCGGCTTATCCAAACAGCCTTCCATCATCACCAACGTCGACGACTGGCTCGAATTCCAGAAGCGCAAACGCCTCACCTATGACGACTTTGAAGCGGTCCGTGATCTTTGCAAGACCTGCAAGGAAGTAGGCGCCTCGCTTGGAGGCCGCGTCGAAGTGAAAAGCGGCCTCAATTCCCTGAAAGACACGAATCTTCGCGCCTGGACTCCGCAGATGCCGGAATTGTACGACGTAGATCTCGTCGCCGGCCGCCACATCACCGATTCCGATTTGAACAGCGCCGCGCCGGTGTGCGTCATCGGCATGGACCTGGTGGAAAACCTCTTGCCCGGCGTGGATCCCATCGGCAAGGAAGTTCGCTGGAACAACATTCCCTGCCAAGTCGTCGGCGTCGGCAAGAAAGAAGGCTCCTCGCTCGGGACTTCGCTCGACAACTGGATCATCCTGCCGCTCAGCACCTATAGCAAGGGATATGGCAACCAGCAGAATTCTCTGCGCGTCACCGCCCGCGCTGGTTCCGCGGCCAACATTCAGTTAACCGTGGACGAAGTCCGCCAGATCATGCGCGGTCGTCATCATTTGACCTACGGCGCCAAGGATGATTTTGCCATTGAGACCAGCGATTCTTTTCTTTCGCTCTGGAAGAACATCAGCGGCACGTTTTTTGTCGTGACCATCGCCATCGCCTCCATTTCGCTGGTCGTGGGCGGCATCGTCATCATGAACATCATGCTCGTCAGCGTGACCGAGCGCACCCGCGAAATCGGCGTGCGCAAAGCGTTGGGCGCCCGGCGCGGCGACATTCTGCGCCAGTTTTTGATCGAGTCCTCCACGATCGCGGTCATTGGCGGCGCGGTGGGCGTCTTGATCGGCGTACTCATGGCCAAACTCGTTTCCTGGGTCTCGCCGCTCCCGAGCGCCGTGCAACTCTGGTCGGTCATCGGCGGCCTCACGGTCGCGCTGAGTGTCGGCCTGTTTTTTGGAACGTATCCGGCATCCAAGGCCGCCAAGCTCGACCCCGTCGAAGCTTTGCGCTTTGAATGACTTTGGATAGTCTGTCATTCGGAGCGCAGCGAGGAATCTCTCTTTCGGTTGAATTGGAAGGCAAAGCCGTGGCGACCATCGGTCAAACATTAACGGGCACGCGCCCGGCGCGCTTGCGCACGATGATGCGCAAGGAAGGTGGGCTGAAGCTTCGCGGCGAAGTGCTGCTCGCGCTGGATACCCTCAAGAAAAACCCTCTGCGTTCCGCCCTCACCATTCTCGGCATCGTCATTGGCATCACCACCGTAATCACCGTGAGCGCCATGATCAATGGCCTGAACGACAACGTCCTCGCCGGCATCCGCGAACTCGGCTCGGACACCATCATCGCCTACCGCTTCCCGTGGGCCTCGCTTTCCCGGCCGCCTAGCGAGTGGTTTACCCGCAAGGAATTGCAGCCCGAATGGGCCGACGACATGGCCAAGCTGCCGCACGTCGCCGCAGCTTCTCCCTCCATGCGCATCTTCATGCCGCAGTTCGGTTCTGGAACCGCGGACGTCCGTCGCGGCGTCTACCGAGCAAAAAATGTGATCCTCCAGGGGAATTCGCCGTCCATCGGGCAAATCTTTGATATGAAAATCGAATTCGGCCGTATGTTTAACGAAACGGACGCCGATCACCGCATGCCGGTGGTCCTCCTCGGTTACGACACGGCGAGGATTCTTTTCCCCGAGTCGCCCTCGGAGAGTGTCGGAAAGGAAGTCACTATCAACGGCCAACTGTTCACCGTCATTGGCACGGCCGAAAAACGCAAGCAGGGAATTTCCGGTGGCTCGAACCCGGAGGACAACATCGCCATGATGCCGGTGACCACGCTGCGCAAGCTTTATCCCAATCAGAAAGACTACGTCATTTTCGCCAAGGCTAAAGACCCCAACAACGTCGGCGAAGCGGTCGAGGAGATGCGCGATTTGCTGCGCCGGAAGCGCCGCCTTCCCAACAATAAGCCCGATGATTTCGCGCTCTTCACTTCGGATTATTTTCTCGACCTGTGGAACAAAATCAGCGGCCTCATTTTCATTTTGATGTTCGCCGTGGCGTCCGTCGGCCTCGTCGTCGGCGGCATCGGCGTAATGAACATCATGCTTGTCAGCGTCACCGAACGCACCCGCGAGATCGGCATTCGCAAGGCCATCGGCGCGAAGCGCGGCAACATTCTCTCTCAGTTTTTGATTGAGGCCGTCACCCTCAGCGCCGTCGGCGGCGTCATCGGCGTCCTCTTTGGCTCCGGCCTCTCTTTGCTGATGCGTTACGGCCTGAAAATGCCCGCAGTGCTCTCCTTTTTCTGGATCGCCACCGCGCTGATTATGTGCGCGCTCATCGGCATCGTCTTCGGCGTCTATCCCGCCTGGAAAGCCGCCCGCCTCGACCCCGTCGAAGCCCTCCGCTATGAATAAATCTGGCGGCTCACTGTAGACCCCGCCTTTTTACCCTGAGCGAAACGGAGGGCTGGCGCGGCCCGTTGCGGCCCTGCCTCGCCCCAGCCCTCTGCTGTGCCTACTCGTACCTCAGCGCCACCGTCGGATCCACTCGTGACGCCCGCCGGGCGGGCAAAATCGCCGCAATCGTGGAGACCGCAACCATCCACGCAGCGACCGACGCCAGCGTCACTGGATCGGTCGGGGTCACTTCAAACAGCAGCGTTTGCAGCACGCGGCTAAGCGCAAACGAACCTGCAAGGCCAATTCCCAGCGCGATCGCCGTAAGCATGAGCGCCTCTCGAAGAACCAACCCGAAAACATCTCCGGATCGCGCGCCCAGCGCCACTCGAATCCCGATTTCGTTTGTCCGCTCGCTCACCGAATACGAAACAACGCCGTACACTCCGATCATCGCGAGCGCAATCGCCAGCCCCGCGAACACGAGCAGTAGCACCGCCTGCATCCTCGGACTCGACACTGAATCCGAGAACACCGTTTCCATCGTTTGAATGTTGGAAACTGCCTGGTCCGGATCGACGCTATGAATCGCCGCTTCTGTTCCCCGCGCGATCTGTTGCAGGTCCCCGCTCGCGCGCACCGCCAGCGTCGCAAAATACATCGGGGCCTGCGCGTTCGAGAGGAAAATGGTCGGCTCCGGAGCGTCTTGCATGTGCGCCTGCCGCGCATTCGACACCACCCCCACGATCTCTACAGGTTTTGTGATGGTCCAGCACACCCAAAGAGTTTTTCCGAAGATGTTCTGCCCCGTGTAAAAGCGGTCCGCAAAAGCCTGGTTCACCACCGCCACTGGCGGCGAGTCGAAGGCGTCCCGTTCTTCAAAATCCCTGCCCATGCGCAGCGGCGTGCCCATCGCGCGGAAATAGCCCGGGCTGATGATCAGAAATTGTGCGGAAGGCGATTCCGATGGAATCGGCTGGGGCCCGTCTCCCGGGGAAAAGCACGACCGGGAGATTGTCTCCGTCAGCGGCAGAAAGTGCGTCGATCCCGCCGCCTCAACTCCGGGAGTGCTTCGAATCGCCGCCAGCATCCGCGCGAAGTATTGCGAGCGTTTCAGGTTATCGCTATAGCGCGCGGGCGAAGTCCACACGTGCATGGTCAGGAGATGCTCGCGGCTGAAACCCGGATCAACCGAGATCAGCCGCGCGAAGCTGCGAAGCATCAGACCGGTGCCGACAGAAAGCACCAGCGCCAGCGAGACTTCAGCCACCACAAAGCAGCGGCGCAGCGTCTGATGCCCGCCGACTCCGCCGCGCACCGACCCTTGCTTCAGCGCACTCTGCAAATCCACATGGGAGAGGCGCAGCGCGGGAACAAGCCCGAAGAGGGCAACAGTGAACAGGGAAACAAGGAACACAAAAAGCAGAACGCCGCCGTTAATCGTGATCGGCTCGCTGCGAGGCAAAGGCGAGTTCTGGGGAATGAGCGCGAGCAGTCCGCTCAGTCCGATGTGCGCGAAGATCAAACCCGCCGCCATTCCCGCCAGTGCCAGCATCAGGCTCTCGATCAACAATTGTTGAATGATGCGCGATCGTGACGCTCCTAGCGCCGACCGCACCGCCATCTCCCGCAGCCGGCTCGTGCCTCGCATGAGCAGCAGGTTCGCCACGTTGGCGCACCCGATCAGCAGCAGAAATCCCACGGAAGCAAGCAGCACCCAAAGCGGCTGCCGCACTTTTTCCGTGGCGTCTTCGAGCATCGGAAAAACGCTCGCGCTCCAGTCCTTGTCCATGTCGGGCCGCGCCTGTTGCGTGTAACTCGCCACTCGCAGCATGTCCTGTCTCGCCTGCTCGAGCGAAACGCCGGCCTTGAGCCTCGCCACCACCGTCAGGTATCGCCCTCTTTTGTATTCTTCCGTGCGCGTCAGCGCCAGCGGCGTCCAGACTTCAGCCTTGCTCTTCGGAAAGGAAAAACCTTGCGGCATCACGCCGATCACTTGGCACGGAACGCCGTTGACCTGTACCTTCTGTCCCACGATCGCTGCGTCTCCGCCGAACTGTCTCTGCCAAAGCCCATGACTCAGGATGACGCTGCGGTCCTGTCCGGGCACACCGTCGGCCACGTTGAATGTTCGCCCCAGCAAAGGTGCCGTCCGCAGAACAGAAAAGAATTCCGGAGAGACTTGCATTCCCTGTACAGCAAAGGGCTCGTTGTGCGCGCTGAGATTCGTCATCAATCCCGAAATCGCCGCCATCGACTCGAACGCCTGCGATTGCTCCCGCCAGTCCATAAAATTGAAGGGATTCACCACGTTTCGCGGAGAGTCACGCCGGGCGGACGACTCCCAGATGCGCACGAGCCGGCCCGGCTCCGGGTAAGGCAACGGTCTCAGAAGAATCGCGTCAACGACACTGAAGATTGCCGTGTTCGCTCCGATTCCTAGCGCCAGTGTCAGGATCGCAGTCGCCGTGAATCCCGGGCTATTGCGCAGCATGCGCACGCCGTAACGCAAATCCTGGGCCAAGGATTCGAGAAAGTTCATCCCCCTCGCGTCGCGGCATTCCTCTTTCGCGCGCTCGATGCCGCCAAACTCGATGCGCGCGCGACGCAGCGCCTCTTCGCGAGACACGCCGCTGCGCACCAAGTCCTCCGCGAACGCTTCGATGTGGAAACACAGCTCCGCGTCTATCTCGCGCTCCATCCGCGAGCGCCGCAGCATTGCGCGTACCCAAGAACGAAGCTGACTCCAGAGCCTCACACTTCCTCCGGCCTCGTCCCCAGGATTCCTGCAATCACGTCCGTCATGCGATTCCAGTTCTCCGTTTCGGTTTGCAATCTGCGCTTGCCCGCCGCGGTGAGCCGGTAATACTTCGCCTTGCGCTTGTTTTCCGACTCGCCCCATTCGCTGCTGATCCAACCCTGGTGTTCCAGGCGGTACAGCGCGGGGTATAGAGAACCTTGTTGAATTTCCAAACGATCTTTTGAAATCTGCTGGATGCGCAGCAGAATACCGTAGCCGTGCAAGGGCCCGAGCGATACGGCCTTGAGGATCAGCATGTCCAGCGTGCCTTGTAGTAGATCGAGTTGTTTGCCCACGAAAGCGATCTCTCCTAGATGACCTAGGAATCTAATCCCGTTCTCCTAGACTGTCAAGGAGAAGTGTTTTGGCGCTCCGGCCGGGCCGGAGCGCCCTTTGTGTTTGTGACCCGGGTAAAATGACGCGCATCGAATGGCTGTCGCGATACGATGGAGCGCCAGGAGCAAGGCCATGGGATTTGCAGCGTTCGCCGGGCAAAAATATTTGAATCTCGAAACGTTCAAGAAAAGCGGCGACGGAGTGAAGACTCCGGTGTGGTTCGCGGCGGAGCCGTCGGCGAAGCTCGATTCGAGCGGCGCGAAATTGTACGTGTATACGATCGGCGTTTCGGGAAAAGTGAAGCGCATCCGGAATAATCCGCGGGTGCGAATCGCGCCGTGCGACATGCGCGGCGGATTGAAGGGCGAATGGGTGGATGCGCGAGCTGAGATCGTGACGGGCGCGGAAGCGGAACACGGGATGCGGCTGCTGAACCAAAAATACGTGCCGTGGAAGCAGTTGCTGGATTTCTTTGCGAGCTTCCGGAAGCGGGAGCGGACTGTTTTTGCGATTCGGCCGGTGTGATACCCTTCCGGGGCGCAGAAAACTGCGTCGCGTCGAAGGATGCGGTAACCCATTGGATACCAAGCACTTAGCGTAGTCTGCCCGCCCATTTCGTCCGGCCTGGAACTTCCGTTCCATCACATCCCACCTTTCGTTCCATTGTGGCCCACCAGCGGAAGCGCGAGACTTCAATTCAGATGAAGCTCCGGATTCTGGCCTTCGTGTTCATCGTAATTCTTGTCGGTTTGCTTTCGGGTGACAAACCGGTGCCGTACCACTGCGCCTGCGGGGAGATCTGCAGCCGGGTGGCTCCTGGTGAGAAGTGCAACGTGAAGCACTGCAATGGGAACCGAGCGTCTTCCGCCATGCCCTTTTTGCGTTTTCTTCCTCCATCCTCCGTTCAAGCAAGATCCGAAAAAGGGTGATATCCGTAATGCTCCCCGCCAATGTCTCAAGTCACGTATGACCAAAGCTCACCTAATCCGGATTTATAATTTCAGCGTCCCGAAGTGCCACTCGGTGGAGAGTCGGCAAGCGGGTAAACGCCAGCGCAGCGAATGGCGGGTGTCGCGTGGGGCAGCCGCCTCTTTCAGGATGCAGGATGATCGATGGCGGTCAGGTATTGTGCGCATGGCCAGTCTCGGGGATTCTCCCACTCATGGATTGGCATGTTCACCTAATTGACCAAGTGTCTCTTGTCCACTAAAGGAGAACGGTTCCGGTGCAATGAATCAGATTGACTCTCCGTCGCCGTTGGTTGCGTAAAACTTGAGCTTCAAATCGTGGGCTCTTCGGAGTAACTTGCCAGAAGCAGTTATGTACGATCGCTCATGCGCGATAGGCCGGAAAAGGACCCTCGCGATACAAAAGGATAGGAAGAGTAATCCAGGGATATCCAGTGGAGCTGAAGCAGGGCCGAGCGATGGATGAACTGACCACGAACCGGCCGCCTGGAAAAACGGAGCGACGGAGGAGCGCCCGTTATCCTGTCGTTGTTCCTGTGGAGGCGAAGTGGCAAGAGGTAAGCGGTAAGAGCGTCAAAGAAACCGCTCAGGCCAGGGAAGTAAACGTTCAGGGCGGTTTGCTGGAAATGAAAACTTACCCTGGCATTGGCAGCCAGCTCGAATTAACCAACATCCTTTCAGGAGAAACTTTTCGCGCTCGTGTCGTTGGTACTCGCCGTTCCAAAGAAGGCAATGTACTGGGCGTAGCCGTCGAGCTTGTGATTCCCAGTGAGACTTTTGGGGGTGTGAATTTCCAGCTCAAGAAAACCAGCGCCGAGCTTGTCCGACTTGTGAACGCTCTGCGGTCGGGCAGCGTTGAACCGGACATACTCAAGGAGTTCCGCGATGCGGTGGACTACGTGCGCACGACCGCGTGGGCGGTTCAGGAATGGCAGGAGCGCCAACTGCAGCAGCACGATCCGCAGACGGTGCTCCCCTTGATCACCGCTGAGCGCATCCGCCGCGCGGCTCAGCTCAGCGAAGCAATCGCAACGGACTTGGCCGCCCACAAAGTAACCCGGGAAACAGCAGGGATTGATGAGCTCTTCCGAGCCATTGAGCGCGTGTACCGGCACTTACAGGATTTGTTGAAGGACCCGGAAGCGTAAGGCTGGCGGATTTGGCGCTCGGGGCGATGTCGCCAACTGTTTGCGCTTTGCATAATGAGATGCCCCAGAGGGGTACGCAATTAACTCCCGAGGACAACGCCGATCCCGGAGAGGAGTAGTTCCAGCTTTGAGCGCGGAAGCTTGCCTACACGAGCGGCGAGGAGAGCTTTACCCACACTTATGATTTGAGGCGCGTTAGCCACGGAATCTTTTGGCAGGCCGGTCAGACGAGCTGAGAGACGGACATTCCCGGGAGCTAAGGCCCACTTGAGATTGCTGGTCAGGGGAACGCAGACGACTGTCGCGATATGGCTGCGGTTCAAGGCGTCGCCCTGGACGACGACCACCGGCCTTCGGAACCCTGGACCGGAGCCTGAAGGAGAGGGCAAATCCGCCCACCAGATTTCGCCCTGTGAAATTACCACTCGCTTTGCTCTAGAACGCGACGGGCAGCGGATGAAACGAAAGCGTCTTCCGCATCACCAATTTCGGCGCACGCCTTGTTCATGGCCTCGGTTACCTCATCTGGGGCGTGGCGGGCCAAATACTCCTTTAGTGCGTCGCTGAACAGGCGGCTGCGTGACCGCTTGGTTCGCCGCGCAAGGCGCTCGGCTCCTTCGAAGACCTCGTCGGGAATGGACATGGCAGTTTTCATACCCTTAGTATAACCAGGCGGGAAGAAGGGGTAAGTGACTGGGAGTACTTGCGAGGCCACAAAAAAATCGAGGGCGCATCAGCCGTTAAGCTCATGCGCCCTCTTTCAATTGAGCCGCAAAGTTTTTGACGCTTCCCGGTTCAATCTGGCGTGAGGTTAGAACTTGTGGTTTGCGTTGGCAAGTGAATTCTCGCGCTTTTATTGTGGGAAACTGTGCACGGCTGTGCAAATGTTGCGCCGCCGCTTCAACAGCCCTTTCACTCCGTCTTATATGGCGTATCCGTCATATTGGAGTATGATTGCCGGCAGCCAGGATCAACGCGGCCTCAGCGGGAGGTCCACGATGCCAGTCGCCATGCCGAAAACCGACGCAGCTCGCGTCGCAGCTCTGGAAAAGTACGCGATTCTCGACACCGACCCGGAACAATCCTTCGACGATCTCACTCTATTGGCCTCTTTCATTTGCAAAACGCCCATCGCACTGATTTCTCTCGTCGACGAGAATCGCCAGTGGTTCAAGTCACGCATTGGTCTCGACGTTTCAGAGACGCCGCGCGAAATTGCCTTTTGTTCCCTGGCGATTCAGCAATCCGACGTTTTCGTCGTACCTGACGCGCTCGAGGATGAGCGCTTCCGAAATAATCCCCTCGTTGTTTCCGAGCCGCACATCCGCTTCTATGCTGGCGCTCCACTTATCAACGAGGACGGCTATGCCCTCGGAACGCTCTGCGTCGTCGATCGATCACCCCGCGAGCTGACCTTCGATCAAAAGGAAGCTCTGAGGGCGTTGAGCCGCCTCGTGCTCGCGCAGCTCGAATTCCGCCGCAACCTTATTCTCTTGAAAGAAGCGCTGAATGACCGCACCAAGGAAGAACACGAGCGGCAACGAGAAGTCCAAAAGCTTCAGCAGACTCTCCTCAGAGTCATGAACTTGCACATCTGAGACAAGATCACGCCCTTCCGGCATACACCGTTGGTCATCGATGGCCGGAGCGGCCTGCCCAGTTTGCGCTGGGGGTGACAAATGACCGTGCGGTTGTGTGCCAAGCCCTTAGTGTGCGGCACGCGGGAGAACGCGGGGAATCCTTGAAATGCGCAGCAGGATTGGGCAGGATTTGGCTCACCAAGCGAGGTGACCCATGGCGTGCAATCCCGAAGCGTTGAAACATGTGCCGCTGTTTGCCCTGCTCGACGAGGAAGAAACCGCGGTCCTGGCCGGACAGGTGGAACTCAAGAAATTCGCGCCGCGGCAGCGCATCTACAAGATGGGCGACGCGAGCGGGCAGGCCTACGTGATGGTCTCCGGCAAAGTGCGCGTCACCACCCTGGACCAGGACCAACAGGAAGTGATTGTCGATGAGCCGTCGCACGGTGAATTCTTTGGCTTCGCTTCCATGCTGGACCAGACCCCGCATCAGACCAGCGCGATTGCCCTGGAAGAAACGGAGTGCCTGGAGGTAAGCCGGCAGGACATTTCCGTTCTGCTGCAGCGCAAGCCGCTTGCGGGTATGGACATGCTGACGGTGCTCGGCCGCCAGTTCCACGCGTCGCAGCAACTCGTGCGCGTTCGCGCCAGTCGCAATCCGAACGAGGTCATCGAGAAGGAAGCAACCGTGGGAGAACGCTTGGCCCTCGATGACCTACGTGGCCGCCAATGTCTTCTTGCGCCGGTCGGCTTGGGACCCCTATCCCTTCATCCTTCTCAATCTATTCCTCTCGATGCTCGCGGCGGTTCAAGCGCCAGTGATTATGATGAGCCAGAATCGCCAGGACACGAAGGATCGCTTGCGCAGCGAACTGGACTTTGACGTGAACCGCAGGGCGGAATCGGAAATTCAAGGACTGGCGCGCAAACTGAATCTGCTTGGTGACCAAATCGCCGACGTCGAAGATCTTCTGCGGAAAAGATTGTCCTAGACCAGCGCAGAGGCCGAGGGCGCCGAGACCAGAGAGGAAGAGAGATTCATCCGGCAGAATTCGCGGGGTGGAAAGGGTTCCTCACATCCGCAGGCCGACCGGCTGGCGCGTGCGTGCGAGGGCACGCAATGATTCATCGTACGGGGAGCGGGCGACGCCCCGTTCGGTGAAGATAGCGGCGATGTAGCGCGCGGGGGTGACATCAAAGGCGGGATGCGCGGCGTGGACGTCCGGGGCAATGCGCACGCCCTGGAGATGGGTGACTTCGGCGGCGGAGCGCTCTTCGATGGGGATGTGCTCGCCGTCGGGGATAGAAAGATCGAAGGTAGAGATGGGCGCGGCGACGTAGAAGGGAACGTTGTTTTCCTTGGCGAGGACAGCGATCTGGTAAGTGCCGATTTTGTTGGCGGTGTCGCCGTTGGCCGCGATGCGGTCGGCGCCGGTGACGATGGCGCCGACCTTTCCGGACTTGAGGAAGTGACCGACCATGTTGTCGGTGATGAGCGTAAGCGGAATGCCGGCCTTGTGGAGCTC
>QHYF01000393.1 GCA_003224075.1 Acidobacteriota bacterium | reverse complement strand
GTGGCGTTCCTCCCGTTTGGTTTGCTGGTGGACAAATGGCGGTGGGAGGTGTTTTCCGGGCAGGTGAAGCCAGAGGAGTACAACAAGGCGTGGTGGGAATTGCGGAGGAAGTATCAGGGAATCGTGCCGCCCGTGGAGCGGAGCGAGGCGGATTTTGATCCGGGGGCGAAGTATCACGTGCCATCGAATACTCCTTACATGAGGTACTTCCTCGCGCGCATTCTGCAATTCCAGTTTCACAGAGCCTTGTGCCGGGAGGCGGGTTACAAGGGGCCGCTGCACCGCTGCTCGATTTACGGGAACAAAGCGGCGGGAGAAAAACTGAACAGGATGCTGGCGATGGGGCAGAGCAAACCCTGGCCCGAAGCGCTGGAAGCGCTGACCGGCGAGAAGCAGATGGATGCATCGGCACTGGCAGATTATTTCGCGCCGATCAAGGCGTGGCTTGACGAACAGAACAAAGCCAAGCGTTACCCGGTGGGCTGGTAGCCGCGTTCGTGTAAAATGGAACTATAAAGCGAACTTTGGCTGAGTATAGCCAAGACCCCATAGGCTACCGAGGACACCGTGGAATTCGGCTTTACCGAGGAACAGCAACAGCTTCGACGGAGTGTGCGGGAATTCGCCGAGGGCGAAATCGCGCCACACGTAATGGAGTGGGACGAGGCGTCGCATTTCCCGATGGAGATCATTCCGAAGCTGGCGGAAATGGGGCTGCTTGGCGTTATTTTTCCGGAGGAATATGGGGGCGCGGGGCTGGGCTACGTGGAGTACGCGCTGACGATTGAAGAGCTGGCGCGGGTGGACGGCTCGGTGGGGCTGATCGTCGCAGCCCACAATTCGCTGTGCTCGAACCACATCTATAAATTCGGGACGGAGGCGCAGAAGAAAAAGTATCTTGTTCCGCTGGCTTCCGGGAAGGCGATTGGCGCGTGGTCGCTGACCGAGCCGGAAGCAGGTTCGGACGCCGGGGGAACGCGGACGACGGCAGCGCGCTGCGGGAATCAATGGGTCTTGAACGGCGCGAAGACGTTCACGACGAATGGGCAGTACGCGGATTTTTGTGTGGCCATGGCGGTGACCGACAAATCAAAGGGTTCGCACGGGATCAGCGCGTTCATCCTTGAAAAAGGGATGGCGGGCTTTCGGCCCGGAAAGAAAGAAAACAAGCTGGGGATGCGGGCGAGCGACACTTCGGAAGTGTGATTGCCGCGTGCCGCAGGAAAACTTGCTGGGGCCGGAAGGTGAAGGATTTACCGGCAGCCTGAAGATTTTGGATGGCGGGCGGATTTCGATTGCAGCGCTGGCGCTGGGAATGGCGCAAGGCGCTCTGGAAGCCGCGACCAAGTATGCCAAGCAGCGCAAGCAGTTTGGGCAGGCGATCAGCGAGTTTCAGGCAGTGCAATTCAAGCTGGCGGACATGGCGACGCAGGTGGAGGCGGCGCGGCTTCTGGTTTATCAAGCGGCGTGGCTTGCGGATAAGAACAACGTGCGCTTCACGCGTGAATCGAGCATGGCGAAACTGTTTGCCAGCGAGGTCGCCGTGCGCGTGGCGAACGAGTGCGTGCAAATCCACGGCGGCTACGGGTTCATCAAAGACTATCCGGCGGAGAAGTATTACCGCGACGTGAAGCTCTGCACCATCGGCGAAGGCACCAGCGAGATCCAGAAGTTGGTGATTGCCCGGCAGCTCCTCGGCAAGAAATAATAGGCAGATGCGGCTGGCCCCTCCAGAAAGCACCGCCGGAAAACGATGAGTCTGCCCGTTGAGAAGTGGGCGGAACAAGTGCGCGCGGGCGACGTGCGCGCGGTGTCGCGCGCGATCACGTCAATCGAAAACCATCAGCCGGAAGCGGAAGCGCTGCTGCGGCTGCTATTTCCGCATACCGGCCAAGCGTATCTGACGGGTGTCACGGGCGCGCCGGGAACGGGGAAGAGCACACTTGTCGATCGGCTGGCAGCATATCACCGCAAGAATCAAGAACAAGTTGGCGTGATCGCGGTGGACCCGACGAGCCCGTATTCCGGCGGGGCGATCCTGGGTGATCGGATTCGCATGCAGGGACATGCCGGGGATGCGGGCACATTCATCCGTTCGATGGCCACGCGGGGATTCCTTGGCGGTCTCGCGCGCGCGACGGCGGAAGTGGCGCTGCTCCTGGATGCAGCAGGAAAAAAGCACGTGTTGATCGAGACGGTCGGCGTCGGCCAGGATGAAATCGACATTGTACGGCTCGCTGATTGCGTGCTCGTGCTGTTGGTGCCGGGGCTCGGGGACGACATTCAGAACATGAAGGCGGGG
>QHYF01000390.1 GCA_003224075.1 Acidobacteriota bacterium | reverse complement strand
GCTGAGCCTCTTTGGATTGCAGTACTCAGTGCTTATGCCGATTTACGCGCTGGATATTCTGAAGGGAACCGTCCTGACGCAAGGATACTTGATGAGTTCGGCGGCTGTGGGCGCGTTGATGGGCGCGCTGCACTTTGCGGCACGAAAACATTACAAAGGACTGGCGCGGTGGATCGCGGCCACGTCAACAACCTGTGCGGTGTTCCTGATCCTTTTTTCGAAGGCGAAGATGTTCTGGCCGTGTATGGCGATGCTCTTCTTTGTGGGATTCGCGGCAACGTCGCAGATAGCGGCGACAAACACACTTATCCAGAATCGCGTGCCGGACGAGCTGCGCAGCCGCGTGATGGCGGTGTACGCGACGATGTTCATGGGTATGCAACCAATTGGGTCGTTGATCGCCGGCGGAGTGGCGAAACGCATCGGCGCACCGTACACGCTGACGGTGTTCGGATCCCTTGTGCTGCTGGGAAGTCTCGTCTTCCTCTTTCGTGTGGTCATGAGGTTGCAGCAAACACCGGGACAAACTACGGCCGCTCCAGCGAACGATTGAAGAGAACGCAAACGATGGACATAGTTGCCAACAAGGGCGCAGCATCTTTCGACTTCGCTCAGGACAAGTGCGGCGCCCCTATAAAGATCTGTGGCGATCGGCGGAATTTGGCTCAAGAGGGATTCGGGCGGTAGAGCCAGGACGGCCGAGTGACCGGCTCGGGAGCGGGCGGTGCAGGCCCCGCCCCTACGGGATCGGAGATGAGATTCAAGCTGGCCAGGATGGCGTCCACTTTGGGCCGCAGCGGTGCCAGCGAGCAGACCGGGTCGGTGGCAGAGGCATCTCCTGCGAGCAAGAGTGCCTGGCAACGGCAGCCGCCGAAGTCCAGCCCGCGGCGGTCGCAGGTCTTGCAAGGCTCCTGCATCCAGCCTTCGCCGCGGAACTTCTGAAACGCCGCGGATTGCTCCCAGATTTCGCGCAGGCCGCGGTTTTTCACGTTTTCGAATGACAGGCCGGGAATGACTTGCGCGGCGTGGCAGGGGAGAGCGTCGCCGTGTGGCGTGATCAGCATGAGCTTACGGCCCCAGCCGCCCATGCAGGGCTTGGGATACTTTGCGTAGTAATCGGGGACGACAAATTCGACGCGAATTCTCCCTTGCAGTCTTTCTTGCTCGCGATTCAGGAATTCAACGGAACGGTCTAGCTGCTGGCGCGTCGGCAGGAGGTTTTCGCGGTTCGCGAAGGCCCAGCCGTAATATTGGACGTTGGCGAACTCGATGCGAGTGGCGCTGGAAGATTCCGCGAGCGCGAGCATCTCCTGGAGTTGATCGATGTTGCGGCGATGAATGACGAAATTCAGGGTCACGGCGACGCGATAGGACTTCAGCCATTCCAGAACGCGGAGTTTTTGGGAGTGGGAGAGGGCACCAGAGATTTCGTTGGCGATGTTTTCGCGCGCGCCTTGAAAGCTCAACTGGATATGGTCGAGGCCGGCTTCGACGAGAGCCGCAAGCCTTGCCTCGTCCATGGGCAGGCCGGAAGTGATGAGATTAACGTAGAGGCCGGCGTCACGCGCGGCGCGGACGAGATCAACGATGTCGGTGCGAGCCAGAGGTTCGCCGCCGGTGAGATCCGCCTGCAAAACGCCCGCCTCGGCGGCTTCACGGAAGATGCCGGACCACACTTCGCTGGAGAGTTCGCTGGTGCGAGCCTGCAATTCGAGCGGGTTGGAGCAATAGACGCAATGGAGCGGGCAGCGATGAGTTAGTTCGGCGATGAGGGCGAGCGGATTGGATATCGAGTTTTCCATTGAAGAGAGATTTTTCGCTTCGCTCGAAATGACCGTTCTGGGCTGAACCTGCCGACCCACTTCGAAGATTAGCTTCGCGCCGAAAGGCGTGAGCTACAACTCAAAATCGAGGGCGCGCTCCTTCTGAAGCAGGGCCAGATAGCCGAGAATGTCCTGCTCGACTTTGTGCGGCTCGGCTTTGGAGTAGATCATCTGCAAGTCCGAGATGATCTGCCGGACGGTGTGTTTGCCGTCGCAGCGCTGGACGATCTGCAGGCTCGGGCCATTGAGGCGCAGCGCGCGCTCCGGCATAAGCAAAGTGTGCTGTCGGTCGTCTTTTCCATTCGTCCGCGAAGCGGGCGTTTCCGCTAGCCGGCAGCCGGCCGCGAGACGAGGCCTGCTTTGCAAGTCGGGCGGCATCAAGATTCCTTGGCCGGTTGGAAGGCGCCGGGCGGCGGCCAGCCGGGATTGACGTACGCAAAATAGAGAGCGTCGAGCTGCGCCCAGAGGATATCGCACTTGGCGCGCAACGCCGCGTAGGCCTGATCTTGTTCTTGGCGCGTGCGCGCGTGCTTAACGACCCAGGCGAGAGCAAACTCGGCGTCTTCGGGAGCTTGGGTCAGCCGGCCTGCGAAGTAGTCGAGACCGCCAGAGAGCCATGGATAGTGTTCACGGAGACGATCCATTCGCAGGACGATCAATTTCTTCGAGAAAAGCTCGGTCAGGGAAGAAGCGACGGCTTCGAGGTGCGAGCGGGTAGAGACGAAGTCAACATAGGCTTGAACGGCGAAACGCGTCGCGGGAAGAATGCCGTCGCCGCAGAGAGTCTGTTCGCGCGGGAGGCCAGTGGCTTCAACAAGCTTCAGCCATTTTTCGATGCCGCCTGGTTTGGAACCATTGCCGTCGTGATCCAGGATGCGTTTGCGCCAGGCGAGGCGGAAGGCGGGATCTTCGCTGCGCGCGAGGATGGCCGCATCCTTGATAGGAATGCGGCTCTGATAATAGTAACGATTGAGAGCCCAGGCCTGGAGCTGGCCGCGCGTGAGTTTGCCCTCGTGCATCAGCAAGTGAAAGGGATGTTTGTGGTGATAGCGTTCCTCACCGATGGCGTGAAAGCCGGCGATGAACTCGGCTTCAGAGAGAAGTGGTTTCTCCAGGTTATTTTTCACGGATGGGGTCATAGCTCGAATTCCATCCCATCATAGGCGATTTCCCAGCCGGCTTCACGCACCGCGCGATGTTCCGGACTCTCTTCATTTAGGGCGGGATTCGTATTGTTCAGATGGATGAGCACGCGGCGGGCTTTTCCAAGCCGGAAGGGGCGTCGAAGAAGACCGCTGTTGCCAGAGAGCGGAAGGTGGCCCATTTCCCGCGCGGTCTTGCGGCTTCGTTTGGCGGGAATGAGTTCGTCGTCTTTCCAGAAT
>QHYF01000041.1 GCA_003224075.1 Acidobacteriota bacterium | reverse complement strand
TGCTGTCCCGGAACGAAGTTGCGCTTTTCGATCGCGCACTTCTCCGTGAAGCAACGCAGGCCCTTCAAAAACAGCTTCTGCCCTTCCCGGCGGCACAGGCGGCAGACTGCATCTCGGTGTCTTGCCAACTTCTATTCTCCCTTCCCAAAACTTTCAAAATCGTTTTTCATGACTGCACGCATCAAACGCGGCGGCGCTTCGGCGGCCGGCAGCCATTGTGCGGAATCGGGGTGACATCGCGGATCACGACGATGTGCAATCCCGCGGCGGCCAGCGCGCGCACGGCGGACTCGCGTCCCGAGCCGGGACCTTTCACGCGCACTTCGACGCTCTTCATGCCGTACTGGTCGCGCGCCACGCCGGCGGCGGCCAGAGAAGCCTGCTGCGCCGCGTAAGGCGTGCCTTTGCGCGAACCCTTGAAGCCGATCGCGCCCGCAGAGGACCAGCACACGGTGCGCCCATCCGTGTCCGTGATGGTGATCTGCGTGTTGTTGAACGACGCGGCGATGTGCACCAGGCCGTGCGGAACGGTGCGGCGCTCACGCTTCTTCTTGAATTCTTTTTTGCGCTTTGCCGCCGCTGCCGGTTTTGCCGGGGCTCCGGTCTCCGGCGTTCCAGCAGCGGCTTTCGGTTCTTTTGCCACGATTCACTCCATTCCTTCTTCAGCCAAAATTGAAAGCTTGCCAAGCCGGGGCGCAGCATGCTGCGCCCCTACAAACTCGAACTAACCCTTCTTGCCCATGACCTTCTTCTTCGCCGCCACGGCGCCGCGCCGCGGACCCTTGCGGGTGCGCGCGTTGGTATGCGTGCGCTGGCCGCGCACCGGCAGGTTCCGGCGGTGCCGGATCCCCCGATACGCCTGGATTTCGATCAGACGGCGGATGTTCATCTGAATCTCCTTGCGGAGATCGCCTTCCACGCGGCCTTCCTGTTCGATGACCTGGCGAAGATGATTCACTTCATCTTCCGTCAGGTCGCGAATCTTTTTAGTCGGATCGACGTTCGCCTTCGCCGCGATTTTTCTCGCGCGCTCCTGCCCGATCCCGTAGATCGCGGTCAGTCCGACCCAGAGGCGCTTCTGCACTGGAAGATCTACACCTGCAATACGTGCCATACCATTCTCCTAAGAACGTCCTTATCCCTGGCGCTGCTTGTGCTTCGGGTTGACACAAATCACCCGCACCACGCCGCGCCGATGGATCACCTTGCACTTGTCGCAAATCTTTTTCACCGATGCCCGTACTTTCATGCCGCTCTGCTCCTCGCTCCCGTTCCAAAATGCCGAAATAAAATTGGCCCTTTACTTATATCGGTACACAATCCGGCCGCGCGTCAAATCGTAAGGCGAGAGCTCCACCGCGACTTTGTCTCCCGCCAGAATGCGGATGAAATTCTTGCGCATCTTGCCGGAAACATGAGCCAGAACCTGGTGCTTGTTTTCCAGCTCAACGCGAAACATGGCGTTCGGCAGCGGCTCGATCACCGTTGCCATGACTTCAATGGCGTCCTCCTTCGGATTTCCCGAGTCGCCTTTCTTTTTATCGTCGAACTGCTTCGCCATAGTCTCCTGTTCTGCTCTCTCGTTCCCCTACCACGACGGCCCAGTCAGCTCTTTCGGCCTAGTCAGAATCCACGGCCCGTTGGCGGTAATCGCCACCGTGTGCTCGAAGTGCGCCGAGGGGCTGCCGTCCGCCGTCTCCGCCACCCACTCGTCGCGCATCCGCACTTCCGGGCGGCCCGCATTTACCATCGGCTCGACGGCGATCACCATACCTTCTTGCAACCGCGCGCCATGTCCCGCGTCGCCGTAGTTCGGCAAGTTGGGCTCGTCGTGCATCTTCGTTCCGATGCCGTGCCCTACAAACTCCCGCACCACCGAAAACCCGTTCTGCTCGACCCAGCTCTGCACCGCGTGGCCCACATCGCCGAGGCGGTTGCCCGCGCGCATCTTGTCTATCGCACGGTCCAGCGATTCGCGGGTCACCTCCAGGAGCTTCTGGACTTCCGGCCGAATCTGCCCGACTGGAACCGTGACCGCCGAATCCGCGTAGTAGCCGTCCACTTCCATCCCGAAATCGATGGAGACGATGTCGCCTTCTCGCAGCTTCCGCCTCGGTGACGGAATCCCATGAACGATCTCGCTGTTCACCGACGTGCACAAGACGCAGGGATAACCGCGATATCCCTTGAACGCCGCCTTGCCCGGCCTGCCGGCAATTTTTTCCTCGGCCAGCTTCTCGAGGTCCATCGTCGTGATGCCTGGCTTCACCGCTTTTCGCAGCGTAGCTAAAACCTCGTGCACGAGAAGCCCGGCGCGGTGCATTTTCTCGAGCTCTTCTGCGCTTCGCAGGTGAATCGCCATTGTTCCTGCCGGCGGCCCTCAGTGGGCCGGCTGTCGCGCTCCGCGCACAATCTCGAGCACCCGCTGCGTTACTTCTTCCACGCTCTTCGAAGCGTCCACGTCATGCAAACGGCCCAGCCGCCGGTAATACGCCACCAGTGGTGCGGTTTGCTTTTCATACGCTTGCAAACGCGGCCCGACAATTTCTTCCCGGTCGTCCGGCCGCTGTTCCAGCTCGCCGCCATCGCTATCGCAACGTCCTTCCACCTTAGGCGGGCGCTCGTAAATATTGTAAATCTCGCCTCCCGCCTTGCACATGCGCCGGCCGGTGATGCGCCGCAGCACCAGCGCCGGGTCAAGCGCGAAGTGCACGACCAGCGGTGGCCTGTACCCGTGCTGCCGGAGCAGAACACCCAGGTACTGCGCCTGCGCCACGGTCCGTGGAAATCCGTCAAACACGAAACCGTGCGAACAATCCGGCCGTTCGATGCGTTCCCTGACCATTCTGAGCACCAGGGAATCGGGAACCAGGTCGCCGCGCTCCATGATGGGCTTGGCTTCCTTCCCGAGCGGTGTGACCTTGCTGACATGCTCGCGGAGCATGTCGCCGGTCGAAAGATGAGGCACACCGTACCTCTTGGCCAATTCTTTCGCCTGCGTGCCTTTCCCCGCGCCCGGAGGCCCGAGAAAAATCACTGCGCGGTCCAGCTTGTCCGGGTGCCGAGTATCCGGAGCCACCCCCGCTCGTCTCCTTTACCGCCGGCCGCGCAAACGACCCTTACGAGCGAACCCTTCGTAGTTGCGCATGACGAGCTGCGCTTCAAGCTGCTGCACGGTGTCCATGGCCACGCCAACAACGATCAAGAGAGACGTTCCACCAAAATAAAACTGCACGCTCAAGCCCTTCAGGAACCACACCGGAAAGTGGCGGTCAAACCAGGATCCCATTCCCCAGCCCAGATGGTCGAGATGGATACCCGCAATCATCCATTCGGGAAGCAAGCAAACCAGCGCCAGGTAAACCGCGCCGATAAATGTCAGCCGCTTCAGAATCTTGCTGACGTGTTCGGAAGTGGTGCGGCCCGGGCGAATGCCTGGAATGAAACCGCCGTTCTTGCGCATGTTGTCCGCGAGTTCGGTGGGGTTGAAGACGATGCCGACGTAGAAGAACGCGAACAGCAAAATCAGCGTCACGTAGACCATTGTGTAAAGTGGCTCGCCCCAGGAAAGTTGCGCCTTGATGGTGTCCACGAATGCGTATTTGTGGTTCAGGACCAGGGCAATGGTCGCAGGAAACGCCAGCAGCGAGCTTGCGAAGATCGGCGGAATGACGCCGCCGGAGTTGACACGCAGCGGAAGGTACGAAGATTGCCCGCCCATCACCCGGCGTCCCACGACGCGCTTGGCATATTGAACAGGAATTCGGCGCTGCCCGCCTTCCACAAAGACGATGAACGCGACCACAGCGACCATCAGGGCGACCAGGATGATCAGCACAAGCGGGGTGAAAGGCCCCCAAGCCTGTGTTTTGGCCTTCTCATACAAATCCACAATGGCGCGGGGCAACCCGACAACGATGCCAACAAAGATGATCAGCGACATTCCGTTACCGATGCCGCGTTCGCTGATCTGCTCGCCGAGCCACATGATGAACGCTGAGCCGGTGGTGAGGGTGAGCACGGTCATCAGCGTAAAACCAAGGCCGGGATGATAAACGAGATTGGGCTGCGACTGCAGCGTGCCGGCGATGGTCAAAGATTGAACGATGCTGAGCAGGATGGTCAGATAGCGAGTGTATTGCGTGATCTTGCGGCGGCCCAGTTCGCCTTCCTTTTGCAGCCGTTCGAGGTACGGAAAAACGACGGTCATCAGCTGCAGGATGATCGAGGAAGTGATGTACGGCATGATGCCGAGAGCGAAGATCGTGAGGCGACGGAAGTTGCCGCCGCTGAAGAGATCGAAGAGACCCAGAACCGATCCCGCCGACTGCGCAAAGAGCCGCTCCAATTCCGTGACGTTAATCCCCGGCGTCCAGATGTGCGCGCCAACGCGATACACCGCCAAGAGGGCCAGCGTGAACAGCACGCGATTCCGCAAGTCTTCGATGCGGAACATGTTCTTCACTGCTTCGATGAATCGGTTCATGCGTGTTTCCTGCGACTATCTACTGCGCCATAACCTCGAACGTGCCGCCCGCCTTGGTAATCTTTTCTTTTGCCGACGCGCTGAACGCATGCGCGTGAATCGCCAGCTTGTTGGTCAACTCGCCATCGCCGAGGACCTTGATGGGGTCCGCGGCACGGCGGACAAAGCCGTGGGCGCGGAGCAATTCCGGGGTCACCGTTTCGCCAGCCGGAAAAACATTCAATTCGGCCAGGTTCACAACCGAGTAGGTCACGCCAAACGGATTGTGAAAGCCACGCTTCGGCATGCGCCGGTGCAGCGGCATCTGGCCGCCCTCAAAGCCGCGGCGGCGTGAATAACCGCGACGCGACTTCTGTCCCTTGTTGCCCGATCCGGCCGTTTTTCCGAGCTTGGAGCCCATCCCGCGGCCAACGCGGACTTTCCTCTTGCGCGAGCCCGCGGGAGGATGCAAATTCGCAAGCGTGAAAGAGCCGCGCGCGCTTGAAGCGGGCGCCGCCGGCTTGTGCTGACCGCGCTTGCGGGTCCCTTTCGGGCTGCGTGAAACTTTTTTCGCCATCGCTCTACTCCACCACTTCCACGAGGTGCCGCACTTTGTGAATCATGCCGCGCACCGCCGGCGTGTCCTGACGCTCCACCACCTGATGCATTCTCCGCAAGCCGAGGCCGCGAATTGTTTGACGCATGTCATCGGTGCAGCCGATAAAGCTGACCACCCACTTGATCTTTACCGTCCCGGCGCTCTTCGCTCCGGATTTCTTTTGGCCCGGCATCAGTTGCTCTCAGTCGCGGCGGCTTTTTCCTTGGATGGCCTGCCGCTGATTTCGTCCAACGTCTTGGAACGCGTCTCCGCGACCTGCGCCGCATCCTTCAAGCTGAGCAGCGCCGCGAAGGTGGCCTTAACGACGTTGTGGGGATTTGATGTGCCGATCGATTTTGTCAGCACGTTGGTAATCCCCGCCACTTGCATCACCTTGCGCACCGGGCCGCCAGCAATGACGCCCGTGCCTTCCGACGCCGGTTTCAGCAGCACCTGCGCCGAGCCGTAACGCCCCAAAACCTGATGCGGAATCGTCGAACCCTTCAAGTTCAGCTTGATCAGGTTCTTCTTCGCCTGCTCGATGCCCTTCTTGATGGCCATAGGCACTTCGCGCGCCTTGCCCATGCCGAAACCGGCATGGCCGTGATTGTCGCCGACAACCACCAACGCGGAGAAACTGAGGTTCTTGCCGCCCTTCACTACCTTCGTGACACGGTTGATGGCGATCACGTCGTCCTTCAAATCCGAAGGATTCACCTCCAGAAGCCGTCGCACCGCTAGACTGTCTCGCAGAATTTGCTTCGACATAAGCTTAGAACTGTAACCCCGCTTCCCGCGCCGCATCCGCGAGCGCCTTGACGCGGCCGTGATATTTGTACCCGCCGCGGTCGAACACTACTTTGCTCACACCGGCAGCCTTGGCGCGCTCGGCGACGACCTTGCCGATCACTTTCGCCGCCGCGATGTTGCCGCCGCCCTTCAAATTCTTTTTTGTTTCGGCGTCGACCGAGCTGGCGGAAACCAGCGTCTTGCCCGAACGGTCGTCGATCACCTGGGCGTAAATGTGGCCGAGCGAACGGTACACGGACAAGCGTGGTCGCTCCGCTGTACCGTCGACCTTGGTGCGCACTCGCGCGTGGACGCGCTGGCGGTGCAAATCGCGTGACAGTTTGCGAACTCGTATCGTTGCCACTGTTTCTTCTCCTTAACTCGCGGCGCCGCCGGCCTTCGCTCCCGCCTTGCCGGCTTTTTTCTTCAGCCGCTCGCCAGTGATGCGAACGCCCTTCTGCTTGTAAGGGTCCGGTGGCCGCAGCGAGCGCATGTCCGCGGCAACCTGTCCGACCTGGCCCTTGTCCGCGCCGCTCACGATGATGTGCGTCTGCTTTTCCACCGCAACCTGAATGCCTTCCGGAATCGGGAATTCGATTGGATGGGACTTGCCAAGCGCGAAGGAAATCTTTTTGCCCTTCAGCTCAGCGCGATAGCCCACGCCCACGATGTCCAGCTCTTTCTTGAAGCCCGAGGTCACACCATGCACGGCGTTGGCGACCAGCGCGCGAGCAAGACCGTGCAGCGCGCGGTGATCTTCCGTCGCGCGCGTGGCGGTCAGCACGCCATCTTTCTGCTGAAAGGTGATGCCTTGCGGCACGGCCACCGAGAGCTTCCCCTTCGGTCCCTGCACGTCGACCTTGCCACCCTGCACCGCGATCTTCACGCCCGAGGGCACTGGAATTGGTTTGTGTCCGATACGTGACATCTTTTCTATCTTCCTTGGCTAGAAGTACTGACTACCAGACTTCGCAAAGAATCTCGCCGCCGAGCTTGGCCTTGCGCGCCGCGCGGCCGCTCATTAATCCCTTCGGAGTGGTCAATATGCTGATGCCTAGCCCGCCCACGACCGGCCGAATCTCGGTCGCACCGCGATATGCCCGCGCCCCCGGACGGGAAATCCGCTTCATGCCGGTGATCACGCTGCGCCGGTCCGGCGTGTACTTCAGGAAAACGCGCAGCATCTTGCGCGTCTTGCTTTCCTCCACCAGCTTGTACGTCGAAATGTAGCCCTCTTCCTTCAGAATGCGCGCGATCTCTGTTTTCAGCCTCGAGACCGGAACATCGACGCGCTGGTGCTTAGCGGCCGCTGCGTTGCGGAGGCGCGTCAGAAAATCGGCAATGGGATCCGTCTGCATAGTTCTCCTAATGGGCTCCTACCAGCTCGCTTTCACGACGCCGGGGATTTCTCCGCGCAGCGCCATGCCGCGAAAACAGATTCTGCACATCTGAAACTTGCGGATATATCCGCGGGCCCGGCCGCAAACGCGGCAGCGGTTGCGTATGCGCACCTTGAACTTGGGCTTCTTGAGCGTCTTGGCGATTTTTGCTGTGCGTGCCATTTATTGCGCCACCCCTTTTTCCCGGAGCGGAACCCCGAGCCCTTTCAGCAGCTCGCGGCCCTGCTCATCGTTCTTCGCGCTGGTCGTGAGCGTGATGTTCATGCCCTTGATCTTGTCCACGCGCGTGTAATCGATCTCCGGAAACACGAGCTGGTCCTTCAGCCCGAGAGTGTAGTTCCCGCGGCCGTCGAAGGCATTCGAAGGCAACCCCCGGAAGTCGCGCACGCGCGGCAGCACCACATTGCACAAGCGGTCGAGAAATTCGTACATGTGGTCGCCGCGCAACGTCACCGCGCAGCCGATGGGCATGCCTCTGCGAATCTTGAAGTTCGCGATGGACTTCTTCGCCCGCGTGATCACGGCTTTCTGCCCGGTGATCTGGCCGAGTTCCTGTGCCGCGGTGTCCAGCAGCTTCACGTTCTGGCTGGCTTCGCCGAGCCCGATGTTAACCGTGATTTTCTGCAACTTGGGCACAGCCATTACGTTCTTCCAGCCAAAGCGCTTCATCAGCGTGGGCACCGTCTCACTCCGGTATTTTTCCTGCAATCGGCTCTTCATGGCCTTTCTTAAACCCGTCCTTTACTTGTCCAGTGTCGCGTTGCAGTGCCGGCAACTGCGCACTTTGGTGCTGTCCGGCAGAATGGTGTGGCCGATGCGCGTGTGCTTGCCGCAGCTCCCGCAGACGACCATCACGTTCGAAACGTTGATCCCGGCTTCCTTCTCGATGATCCCGCCCTTGATATTTTTCGAGGGATTCGGACGCGTGTGCCGCTTGATGATGCCGACGTGTTCCACGACAACAGTATTCTTTGCCGCGTTGACGGAAAGCACGCGCCCGCTCTTGCCGGCGTCTTTGCCGCCAATCACCTTCACGTTGTCGCCCTTGCGGATTTGAATCGTGTGCCGCTCGGCTCTTTCGTGTCTGAGTGTCATGGCTTACCAAACCTCCGGAGCCAGCGAAACGATCTTGGTGAATTTCTTTTCGCGCAATTCGCGCGCCACTGGGCCGAACACGCGCGTACCAACAGGTTCGCCCGCATCGTTGATCAGCACCGCAGCGTTGTCATCGAACCGGATGTACGTGCCGTCCTTGCGCCGCCGCTCTTTCCTCATCCGCACCACAACCGCCTTTACCACGCTTCCTTTTTTGACCTGGCTTTCCGGTGTTGCTTCCTTTACCGCGGCAGTGATGACGTCGCCGAGGCCAGCCTGCAATCCCGCGTCGCCGCCCACCGGCATAATGCACGTCAGCTTGCGCGCGCCGGAATTGTCGGCCACCGTCAGCCAGGTTCGCATCTGAATCATTGGTATGCTCCCCTGTCCCTCTTACTTGGCCGACGCCTTCGGCGTCAGCACTTCCTTCAACCGCCAGCGCTTCAGCTTTGAAAGCGGGCGCGAGGCCACGATGCGCACGGTGTCGCCGGCCTTGGCCTGGCGCTTTTCGTCGTGCGCGTAGAACCTCTTCGAGATGCGCACCACGCGGCGGTACTTCGGGTGCTTCACCAGCCGTTGCACCTCGACCACGATTGTCTTCTCCATCTTCGCGCTGGTCACTTTGCCGGTGAGCACGGTGCGCTGGCCACGCTCGGCGGCCGCTGCGCTTTGTGTTTCGGTTGTCATTACGCCTTCCCCACCACTTGCGGCCGCGAAGCGGCCGACAATTCCTGGGCGCGCAGGAGCGTATTGACCCGCGCCAGATCTTTCTTGGCTTCGCGCAGGCGCTTCAGCGCTTCCGCTTGCCCGGTGGTGAGCTGAAAGCGCAGCCGGAAAATCTGCTCGGTCAACTCTTTGTGCTGCGCCTGCAATTCATCCTTACCTGCTTCGCGGATTTTCTCAATTCGCCGCGGCATCGCTAGAACCCTCCCGCGCGGGAGACGAACTTCGTCGGAATCGGCAGCTTGTGCGCTGCCAGTCCGAGCGCTTCCTTGGCCGTCGCTTCGTCGATTCCCGCCATTTCAAACATGATTCGTCCCGGCTTCACTACCGCCACCCAGCGCTCCGGCGCGCCTTTGCCTTTGCCCATGCGCGTTTCCGCGGGCTTCTTGGTGAACGGCTTGTCCGGAAAGATCCGGATCCACAATTTTCCGCCGCGCTTGATGAACCGCGTGATGGCCACGCGCGACGCTTCAATCTGCCGGTCGGTGATCCACGCGCATTCCATGGCCTTCAGCCCGTATTCGCCGAACGACAGCTCTCCGCCGCGCCACGCCTTGCCCTTGCGGCGCCCGCGCATCTGCTTCCGATACTTCACCTTTTTCGGCATCAACATCGTTCTGTTCTCGCTTCCTCTTCACGCGTGGGCCCGACCGCGTCAGGTCCAACAATCTTGTCCTTGCTCTTTGCTCTTACGCCACTGCTGCAGTTTCGCGTTCGTTCTGAATCTTCGAAGCGCGCTTCGGAACGTTTTCGCCCTGATAGACCCAGCACTTCACGCCGATGACGCCGTAGGTGGTATAGGCCTGCGCGAAGCCGAAATCGATGTCCGCGCGCAGCGTCTGCAGCGGCAGCCGCCCCTGTAGGTACCATTCTTTGCGCGCGATTTCAGCGCCATTCAAACGCCCCGCCACACGCACTTTGATCCCCTTGCAACCGAAACGCAGCGCCGAATCCACTGCCTTGCGCATTGCGCGGCGAAAGGCCACGCGCTTTTCGAGCTGCAACGCAATCGACTCCGCCACCAGTTGCGCGTCGAGTTCCGGGCGGTGCACTTCCTGAATGTCGATATGCACTTCGCGTTTGGTGCGCTTCTGCACTTCCTGCTTGAGCTTGTCGATCTCCGCGCCCTTGCGCCCGATGATGATGCCCGGCCGCGCGGTGTAGATGCGCACGACCAGTTTGTTGGCCGCGCGTTCGATGTCAATCGAGCTGATGCCCGCGCTCTTCAGCTTTTCCTTCAGCTCCTTGCGCAATTTCACGTCTTCGTGAAGCAGATCGGCGTAGTCCTTGTCGGCATACCACCGGGACTTCCACGG
>QHYF01000040.1:27069-46800 GCA_003224075.1 Acidobacteriota bacterium | reverse complement strand
CTTGCCGGTGAAGCTTTTCATGCGTGCTGCCTGCTGACCGCTTCGCGATTAGCCTTCGCGTCGTACATTGCATTGATTTCGGACGCGTAGCGCGCATTGATGGCGTCGCGCCGGAGTTTGCCGTTGGCGGTGAGCAGCCCAGTCTCCGGGGTAAAGACGTCGCGGATCACTGTGAATTTTCGAATCTGACGGTAATGCGGAAGCTCCGGGTTCACGGCGTCGAGAGCAGCTTGCACAGCGACTGGTTCGATTTTGCCTGTAACCAACAGGCAGAGATAGCCTCGGCCATTCCCCACTAGCACCACCTGCTGCGCTGCCGGGAGAAGCCGCGCGATTTTCTCTTCGATTGGTTCCGGCGCGATGTTGTGTCCGGAATTCAGAATAATCAGATTCTTGATTCGGCCGCTGATGCGCCAATTTCCCCGCATGTTTACTTCGCCCTGATCACCGGTGTGAAACCACCCACCTGTGAGGGCGCGAGCTGTCTCCTTGGTTCTCCGCAACCTTCATTTCAATGCCCCTGATTGCCGTGCCGACGTAACCGGGCTCTACGGGCACGCGCGGGTCGTCCAGAGTGCAGATACCAGTGGTTTCCGTGAGCCCGTACGCTTGAAGTACCGGTATGCCAAGCATTAGAAAAAACTGCTGTGTTTCCGGAGCGAGCGGCGCCGAGCCGCAGATCAGCGCGCGTAAGTGTGAGCCAAATCGCTTTCGAATCTTGCCGAAGATGAGTCCGCGGCCCAGCGCAAGCCACAACGCGTTGAATGGGCGGCCGCGCCCCACGTAGCGCCGTTGCCAAGCCGAGCGTGCTTTCGCAAACAAAGAGCGGATAGGCGCCGGCCGCTTTGAAATTGCCTCTTCGACGCCGCGCCGCACTCTTTCCAGCAGTGTCGGGACATTCAGAAAATAATTCGGCGACGCAAGCCGGATTTCATCGGCGAGGCGATCGAGATCCGTCGAGAGCGTAAGAACGCTTTCGCGAGCCAGACAAGACAGCAGCAAGATCGTGGATGCCGCAAAACTGAACGGAAGATAGTGGAAAACACGGTCGGGCTCGTGTGTCGCGCCCATCAGTTGATCGAGGCGTTCCGTCGTGCAGCTCAGCATGTGCGTAAAATTGCCAACGTTGAGGCATACACCCTTCGGCTCTCCCGAAGTGCCGGACGTATAGATGATGGTGACGATATCGGAATCCTGGCTAGGATTGGGCACATCGGAAAGTCGCGGTTGCGGCGCGGAGCGTTCCAGCACGTCGTCCATGAGGATAGGTCGCGGGGCTTCGGACCAGGCCCCGGCAACGGCATCGCCAAGGGCGCTCTCGCTCACAAATAGCAGAAGCGGTTGGCAATCCTTCATCATGCCCGCTATCTCCCCGGGGGCTTGCCGCGAATAGAGCGGCACAACGATCACTCCCTCGGCCATACATGCCAAATGGAAGACTGCCCAGGAAATTGAGTTAGGTCCAAGGAGTGCGCACCGATCGCCAGTCCGTACACCAGAACTCCTCAGGTACGCGCGCACGCGCTCAATCCGGTCGAGCACTTCTCTGCCCGTTACGCTCACAATCTGATCGCGGCGAATCTCACGAAGAACGACGCGACCCTCTGCGCACCTCAGTTGAACGAAAATGTTCTCAAGAAAATTGGGCATGAAGAATCAGCGAGCCGCCGCGAGTGCGGCCGGAGAAGAGTCGTAGCGCTCGGCCAGTTGCAACAGTTGATTGTTCAACGGCGGCAGATAGTCTTCCCAGGAGAGAACGCCGGAGCGCAATGGAAAGTCAGGATAAGCACGCCGGACGGTGTCCTCGAGGAAGGTGCCCATGCGCGCCATGACTTTCAGGTTGCGCACCACCGTGCCTGCGATTCCTTCGCGAACGGCATCGGCTTCCGCGACCAGCGCCTCCATGATCTGCAGCAGCTTCGGCTCCAGCTCGGGATCATCAACCGTCAGTAAAAGATGCTGATGGCCGCGCTCGCGCATCAGATTGTGGATGCGCTCGTCCATCGTCACGCCAGCAGACGCCACAAGGCTTGGCATGCAGGTGACGATGCCGTGATAGCGCGAAGAAACCATGTAAGAACACGCGCGCAGGATCGAAACAATCTGGAACATGTCGTAATCGTCGGAGGTGAAAACGGGCATGCCCGGAAGGCGAGCAGCGATATCACGGCACGCCACCGCGTCTAGCCGCTCCATCGCCACCAGAATCGGAAACACGCGATGACGCTGGACGAACGCCTGCGTCGCTTTGGCGAGGCCGGAAGTGTAGTGACGATATTTCCGATCCACCTCCGCCCCAGACTCAAAAAAGTAAACAGTGCGGTATTGGCTGTTTTTGTATGCGCCGGTGGCCGCGCGCGCGATGTATTTCGCAATGGAAGCCTTCACGGGCCAGACAAATGGGTGAATCGGACACAGAACCAGGACCGGCGTCTTTTCGTCCCAGCCCGCGTCGCGCAGCGCTTTTCGGCCGTATTCAGGGGGGTGCGGCTCGAACGTCCAGGCCGTATCCGTCCCAAGCTCCGTAGGAATGCCCAGAGAGCTGAGCAGCGTCTGCGATTCCACGTTGCGCGTGATGACCAATGAATCGTGCACGTAGCGTCGGCACATCCACTGAATCAGGCCATCCATGCGGCCTGCCTCCCCGCCGTAGCCAAGCGAAAGCTTGTTCTCCGCCGATGCAAGCCCCAAGGAGCCAATCATCATCGTCGTGAGCGCGTTGGCGAACTTGCTTTTGAACATCGAGCCTTCGCAGGCGATGACCCCATGGTTCTGCCGCACCTCGCGATGGAGAAACGGCGGGTAAACGTCTGGGAGATAAACCTGCCGCGTGCCTTCGAAATAGCCCTTCGTGCGGTCGAAGTTTTGCGTCATCACGCTGAAATCGACATGATCCGCGCCGAGAACGTGCCGGACCTGCCTCAGCATCTCCTGCACGCGCACGTCGCTGCCGGTGTTGCGCGTTCCGTTGTAACCCGCAAACAGCAGTTTCAGTTTTTCGCCCGGAGTCCAGCGCTTGCCAAGGCCCAGCATCCAGCCGAAGCGGGTGACCTCGATCAGCGCGCTGACCCACGCGACCAGTAGAAAGTCCGTCATGCGCCAGCTCTCCCTTTCGCAGCAGTTTTCTCTAAGGTTGCATTGGGTGGCCAGGGCTTGGCTGGATATCGGAATTTATGATCGCGGCTGAATTTCAGGAGTGGATAAGCATACGTTGAAAATTTAACTGGCGCTTCACCCAATTCGGAAACGACCCGCGAATTATCGAAAACCGTATTCCAGTCGAGATACGGCCAGAAAACTTTGAGCAGCGAAGCGCCGTAACCCGCCGCGCCGCTGCGCTTCGCAACCCAATTGACTGTACTGGAGAACGGCCCACCGAGCCACGGCGAGAACACGGGCCGCCGCATACCTCCGGCCTGTGCAATAGCATCGGTCAGCTCAAGATAGGTTTGGGAACCCATCCCGGAAGATAAATGGTAGATGCCGTGCCCGGGCGCGTCCTTTTGATGAATGGTCACGATCGCTTTGCCGACAAAGTTCGCCGGCACGATGTCGATTTTATCGTGAGGACGCAGCGGAAGAACAGGCATTCGCGCCAGCACGTGGAACGCCCGGACCATGTCGAATTGCGAAGTCTCGACGCGCCGGCTGTCACCGAGGACGATGGCGGGACGGAAGATCGTTTTAGATATGTCGGGCAACAGTCGATTCGCCATGTGCTCGCAGAATTTTTTCGTGCGCGCATAAGGGTCGTAATCGGAGCGGGACCAATCGATCGAGGCATCTTCGGTTACGATTTCGTTTTGCCTCTTGCCCGCGACGGCGACCGTGGAGACGTGCGAATAACGGCGCAGGCCATGGCGACTCTGCGCACGGCGCGCGAGTTGAATAACTTCCAGCGTGCCCCGGAGGTTCACGTTCAGGCATTGCTTTTCCGATTTGCGGTTCAGTGAAGCGGCACAGTGAATCAAGGAATCGGTCGTGTCGACCAGCGCATGGTACTCGTCATCGCACAGACCAAAACGCTCATTCGTCAGATCGCCGCGAAAGATACGCACACGCGTATCGATATGCTCAATAAATTCTGGAAATTCAAAATGGAGCTGCCAGGAGGCCCAAAGCCGCTCTCGCGCCTCCTGTTCAGTTTTTGCGCGGACCAGTAAATTCAGGGATTCGCGGTGCTCTGTGAACAGTCCCGCGACAATATAACTGCCCAGGTAGCCGGTCGAACCGGTTACGAAGATCGCCATAAGGGATCGGACGGCCTCGCCGCCTCGGAGAGAGCTGCTTCGTGCGCGTGTTCAGCGGACCAATCCAGGGCCCGTGGTTCGCGCGATTCGAGCGGGCGGCCCTCCATCAACGGATAGCACCACCGGCGCAAGGCGGGAATATGCACGTTGATCCAATAGTCCCACCAGTCGATCGATTCGGGCGCGAATTCGAAGAATGGCCGTTCTTCCGGCGGGAGCGCGGCGGAGAGCAGGCGGACGTTCTCGCATTCGAAAACGTGCTCATTGTCGAGAATGAAGGGCTCATAGAGTTCGATCAGTTTTTCCGCACGGATGAGGTCGCGTTCCGCTCTGGCCAGCGGCGCTTTCTTCATGTGCAGGGAGATGGCCGCGCGATTAATGCCGGACACAACGGCCTTCTGCATCGGAATCGAGAGCCGCTCATAGCGCTGCTTCGAGACGGGTATGGATTCAAACTTCACCTTCAGCCAGCTTTCGATGCTTTGCGTCGTCCGGTAATGCTTGCGGTGTGCAAGCCCCGTCAATTCGATGCTGCGACCCATGTTTACCGGATTGATTGCCGAAGTTGCGAGCTGGTACATGCGGGCATGACACCGGGCGATAACAGCGGAGGCAATGAGCGTCAATCCGCGGCACACCATGTCGACGGGTATCACGTCGAGGCACTTCCGCTCATTGGAAGGAAGCTGGCGAAAATTCGTGCCCAGAAGATACGAAAGCGGCCCCGAAGTATTGATGCCCTCGTTCCAGCCCGTGAACGGCGAGCGTTCCGAGCTTTCCACAATCGAAGGGCGCACGACGGCGATGGGAAGATCGCGGCCCCGGCGCGCAAGAATCGACTCGCCCAGACTCTTTGTAAACGTGTAGGTGTTCGGCCAGCCCAGATACTGCGCACGGCGCATGCCCACGCGTGCGAGCCTGTTCCTGGCCCAACGTGCACGATTGCGCCTTAGGATGCCGTCCAATTCCCTCGCCGGCGCGGAAGCTTCATCCCCGCCGCGGCCCAGCGCCTGACGGCGAAGCGCCTTGGTCAGCTCAGGACTTTCAGCGCGTGCTTCGATTCGCCGAATCGTCTCGCGCAGCGAATCGACTTCGCGCTCGGCATCGAATTGCGGGGAATCTGCGGGATTGTAATTGTCGCGCAACCCTTCGGTAACGCGGCCGTCGCGCATGCCGGCAACGTAACAGGTCGAGAGATGCATGAGCCCGGCGCGATCGCACTTTCGCAGAAATTCCAGCAGATGGATCGTCGAATCGATATTGGACGAGACGGCATCACGCAAATCTGGATTGAAATCCGTCAGGCCGGCGCTGTTCACGATGAGGTCAAGTGATTTTGCAAGACGCTCCTGCGTAGCAGCATCGAGACCCAGGCGCGGCAAGCTCGCGTCCCCTTCGACAACTTCGACCTTTTCCTTCAGGAATGTGCCGAGCTTCCGGCCGTGGCGCTGGTGGAGCGTATCGAAGGCCGGAGATTCCTCCACGATCTTCTCGAAGCGCCTCTGCGCCGGTGTTGTGCGGTTGCGGCGAATCAGCAGGGTGATCTTGCCGATGTTGGGAATATTTTCGAGCAGATCAACGAGCCACACTTTGCCGATGAATCCGGTCACGCCAATCAGCAGAAGGTGCCGGTTCGAGAGATTCTCGCGAACCGAGAGGCGTTCGATTCGCGGCGCTTCCCCAAATAGGGCGACGGGCTTGCCGGCGTGTGAACCTAAACGAGCCGTCGTCTGCCTCGCACTCTCGAGTTGCCCGGGATTGCCCGTCCAGCCTAGCTGACTGAGCAACTTTTCGCCCGAAACCCGGCCATCCGTGGAGCCGCTGGCAATCCACGCGAACGGCCCGCGCGGACGCACGATGGGGTCTAAAAGCCGGCCAGTCGCTTTCCCATTGCGAAACTCCAGGCGGTTTGAGATGAACGATTCGACGCCAAAATGATGGGCTAACGGGCGAAGAATGCTTTCGAGGAGTTGCCCGACCAAAACGACGCGCTCGCCTTTGCGTACCGCTTCGATCAGTTTTTCGGCGGCTTCTCGGCGTAGCTGCGGCTTCAGAACATAATGAAAATACTCTTCACCAAGCAGATCAAGGCGATCGCGGCTGACCCCACGCAACAAGACGTGCAAAAACCGCGTGGCGAACGTGCGGCTCGCAGCATAAGCCAAGGGCCGCAAAAGCGCCATGCCTGCCATCCCCGCCCGCCGTGCCCAACGCTCCGAAAAGCTCCGTGAGTTCCAGGTGAAGAAGCCAACCGGGCGCATCGCGCCAAGTTCAAGCAGAGAGCCTTCCACCCGCCAATAGGTAATCCCGCTGGACTCAGCGGCAGGTAAAGCACAGTTCGAATTGGATCGTGGGTGCGCCATAGCGGGCGGACGACTAGTGGCGAACGCTCCGATGCCAAGAAAGCTCCATAAAATGGCGATGAGTCATAAGAATGATGTCTCGCACCTTCTGGTAAAACCGCTCTGGAACGGGTTCTCAGCCCGCGTCCGCGTCCACACGACCGTGTGGCCCCGACTCGAGCCGGGCGCAAGCTGCTTGGGAAACTGTAAAAGTAGCATTCTCGGCTGCTTCTCGCAAGACGGTGCGCCAGGACTAAGGCATCGCTGGCCACAAGCGCATGGTCCCGACCCTAATCCGTCACCGGCAGCGCGGCCCGAAGCCGAACGATGATAATGAAATGGCGGGAAGCCGAGTGTAGGGACCTGGCTTTACACACCCCATCCGTAGCGCTCGGCATGCTCGAATGTTCGCTGCATTTCTTCCCGGAGAATTTCCGTGAAGACGGAGCCGCCCACGGCGCGCGCGCCCGGCTCAGTGATGTCCGGCGTCCGAAAACCGCTGGCGAGGACTCGCTGAAGCGACTGTTCCGCCCAATCCGCCTCCAAAGCAAGACCGAAGGCTTCGCGGAGCATCAGCGTAGCGCTCAGAATCGAGCCAATTGGATTTGCAGAATCTGTTCCTGCCAGGGAAGGTGCCGACCCATGTATGGGCTCGAATAGCGGCGCACAAGACCCGAAACTTGCCGATGGAATCAGTCCGATCGAGCCCGCGAGAGCCGCCGCCGCATCGCTCAAAATGTCCCCGAACATGTTGCTGCTGAGCAGCACGTCAAATTGCGAGGGCCGCAGCGTCAACTGCATCGCCGCATTGTCTACATACATGTGCTCGAGCTTTACCGAAGGATAGACCGCGCTCATCGCCGTCACGGTGCGCCGCCAGAGCTGCGAGCTTGACAAGACGTTCGCTTTGTCCACGGAGCATAGCCGGCGCGACCGGCTCTCCGCACGCGTGTACGCAAATGCCGCGATGCGCTCGATCTCCGGCGTCGTATACGATTCGGTGTCCCAGGCGCGCTCCACGCCTTTCTCGGTAATGTTTCCTCGCTCGCCGAAATACATCCCGCCCGCGAGTTCGCGCACAATCTCAAGGTCCAGATCGCCGAGCCGCTCCGGCTTCAGCGGTGATATTCCCCGCAGCGGCTCCAGCAGCTTCACCGGACGGAGGTTAACGAAGAGCCCCAGCCCTTTGCGCAGATCGAGCAGCCCGCTCTCCGGTCGTTTTCCCAACGGCAGTGCATCCCATTTCGGCCCGCCCACGGCACCCAGAAACACGGCATCGGCCTTTCGGCAAGCGTCCAGCGTCTCGTTGGGGAGTGGCTTGCCCGTGCTATCGATGGCCGCGCCGCCGATAGGAAGCTCTTGAAACTCAAACCGGTGATTAAACTCGTGCGCCGATTCGCGCAAGATGGTCGCCGCAGCACGCGTCACTTCCGGGCCGATGCCGTCTCCCGGCAGCAGAACAATGGTCTTTTTCATGAGGGTCCCCGAAAGAATCTCAAATCCTGGTACGTCGCAGGTGCGCTGAAATAAACTACGAAGCCGCGTGCTTCCGGCGCTGCACTCTCTTTGGCAACGGTGAAATCAAGCTACGGACGATGATTCCGCCGCCATCGCTGCGGGACGACGGCGGATCACTTCGTGCGCGATGGCGACAATATCCCGCGTGCGCACCTGCTTGGTTTGATCGGCCAGCGCGGTCACGCGCCCGTAAACCTCGACAAGCTCCGCGTCGCTCGCCTCGTAACCCAGATCTCGTAACGTCAAGCGCAATGCGTTGCGCCCCGAGTGCTTGCCCAGTACCAGCGAGCGATTTGGCACACCAACCGTCTGCGGCGTAATAATCTCGTACGTTAGCGGGTTCTTGATGATTCCGTCCTGGTGAATTCCCGCTTCGTGCGCGAACGCATTCGCGCCCACAACGGCCTTGTTCGGCGCCACCTGTGCTCCGGTGATTTCCGTGAGCAGGCGGCTCGTGGGAAAGAGCTCACCCAGGCGAATGCCCGTCGTTACACCAAAGCTTTCCTTGCGTACTGCCAAAGCCACGACCACTTCCTCGAGCGATGCATTTCCCGCGCGTTCCCCGATTCCATTGATCGTACATTCAATCTGGCGAACTCCCGCCCGCACCGCCGCCAGCGAGTTCGCCACGGCCATGCCCAGGTCATCGTGGCAATGCGCGCTGAGCGTAATTCCCTCCGGATCACCCAGATATTCACGCACTTTGGTGAACATTGCTCCATATTCTTCCGGCACCGCGTAGCCCACGGTATCCGGCAGATTCAGCACCGTCGCACCCGCATCCACGGCGACGCGGCACACTTGGCAGAGAAAATCGATGTCCGTACGTCCCGCGTCCTCGGCGGAGAACTCCACTTCGCCCACGTGCTGGCGGCCGTAGCGAATCATTGCGCCGATGGCTTCGAGCGCCTGTTCGCGTGTCATGTTCAGCTTCACGCGAAGGTGCAGATCGGAGGTCGCCAGGAAAACGTGCAGGCGCGGCGCGGCTGCTGGTTCCAGGGCCTCGATCGCCGCGTTTACGTCTTCTTTCTTCGCCCGCGCAAGTGCCGCAATCGGCACGCTGCGGACCTCTTGCGCCACCTTCTTTACCGCTTCCAGGTCGCCCCGCGACGCAATCGGGAAGCCGGCCTCGATCACGTCGACGTTCAGCGCGGCAAGTTGCCGCGCCAGTCGAATCTTCTCCTCGGTGTTCATCGAGAAGCCCGGCGACTGTTCTCCGTCGCGGAGGGTGGTGTCAAATATGCGTACGACGTCCATAGAGTCTCCCAGCCTCTAGTAACGCACGGCGGACGCCCTCCAGTCCAATTTATCTTTATTCTACTTTTGATAATCATGCCTTATACTACGGCCGACAGGAGAGATCCGTGGATCTTGGTGAACTGCAGGTATTTCTGACCGTGGCCAAGGAAGGCAGCTTCTCCCGGGCCGGAGAGCGCCTTTACCGTACCCAGCCCGCCATCAGCCTGGCCATCCGCAAGCTGGAAGACTCACTCGGTCAACCCCTCTTCATCCGCGGCGCACGGCCCGTCCGCCTCACGGACGCTGGAACCCTCCTGAAGGATTACGCTGAACGGCTGATCAACCTCCGCGATGAAGTCAAAAAAGGGCTCACCGAGCTGGAGGGTCTGAAGCGAGGCGAACTCTCCCTCGGCGTAAACGAGAGTTCCATCCACGCTCTCCTCCCGGCCCTCGCCAAATTTCGTGAAATACATCCTGGCGTCCAGGTGCGCGTCCACCGCATGTTTTCGCGGGACATCCCTCATGAAGTGCTGAACTACCGTCTGGATCTCGGTGCGATCTCTTTCGTTCCACGCGATGCCCAGCTTCAGGCGACGGAAATCTTGAAGGATGAGCTGACGCTCGTGGTGAACCCCAAGCATGTTTTGGCGAAGAAGCGCGAAGTTGATGTCTCCGAGCTGGCAAACGAGGACTTCATCGCGCACATCGTCGAATCGCCATTCCGCCGCCGCGTCATCGAGCTCTTTGCGCGAAATCGCACGGCCCTCAACATGCCCATCGAAATGCCCACCATCGAAAGCATCAAACGTTTTGTGCAGATGGGCATGGGCGTGGCGATTGTGCCGCGCATGTGCGTGCTATGGGAAATCGATCACGGCTGGATGAAAGAAGTGAAGGTGCGCCAGCTCAACATCCCGCGCCACGTCTATCTCGTCTCCCGTCGCGGCGCTCGCCTCCCGCACGCCGCCGCCGAGTTGGTGCGCATCCTTCGCGGTGAGTGAAGCCCCCTCGCGTGCGGTTTCCCCAGCAAGTTTTTTTCATATCAGGTATGCTTCGTTTTCTTGGTGTTTGAGTTTGCAAATCCGGGTGGGCGATTGACGAGCGGACTTGCCATTCTGGCCATTGGATTTCTCTTGGGGATGCGGCACGCCACAGACCCAGATCACGTGATCGCCGTGTCCACGATTGTCAGCCGCGAGCGTTCCATCACCAAAGCAGCGCTCATCGGGATTCTCTGGGGTTGCGGCCACACCTTGACCATTTTCGCCGTCATTCCCGCGCGCGTGGGCATGACAATGGAATTCTCGGTGGGCCTCATGTTGATCTTGCTCGGTGTACTCAACCTCACCGGCGCGGTGAAGGGGCTCAGCGAAAAGTTCACTCCCACCCATCCGCCAGTGACTGGCGAACATGCTCACCTACACGGACACGGCGCCCACCTGCACTTTCACTGGCATTCCCACGTCCCTGCCCGCGACCATCATGCTGATGCCCTCGCCACTCCCGGTTGGCTGCGCGGACCCTTCGAGCGATTGGGGCTCTTTCACGCGTTGCGCCCGCTGCTTGTCGGCATAATTCACGGCTTGGCAGGCTCCGCTGCGGTCGCGTTGCTGGTCTTGAGCACCATTCGCGAGCCTCAATGGGCCGCTCTCTACCTGCTGATTTTCGGCGTCGGCACCGTCGCGGGAATGACGTTGATCACCGCGGCCCTCGCCTTGCCTTTTTCCTTCGCAGGCTACAGATTCGCATGGCTCAATCGGGGCCTTGTGACTGGATCGGGTCTGCTCAGCCTGGTTTTCGGACTCTTCGTCTGTTACCGGATTGGCTTCGTCAGCGGCCTGTTCGCCAGTCATCCCAATTGGACGCCCGGTTGATCCCCATCCAACGGGATGGGATTCTCCCTCAGACACCAATTCTGGCCCGCGCGTTTTTCCCCTGTCTCGGCCCAATCCCCTTACGGTAGCGATATACCTGAGTGAATAATCTAAATTGACGTTCTCCTACTGGAAGCGTTACCGTACTGCGCAGTTATTTCCCTCTCAGATCCGAAAAGAGCCGCTTGAACAACGGCCGAGGGAGACCTATGGCCACGCAAACGGTATTTGGTCCCCTTTCGTGCGAAGCGTCCCGGGCGCGCATTCCAATTTATTCAAACGCGTCGCGCCCCCTTCTTCTCTTTTGCGCTCTTTTGGTCTGCGCCCATTCAGCATGTGCCCAGTTTCAGCAGCCTTTCGTCTTTTCCACGGGCGGAGCTGTCATGACACGCAACGATCAGACCGGCGTACTGACTCCCGTTCAGGGTTCCCCTTACGCCGCCGCCACATTCCAAACGCTCGACGCTCAGGGCCGGTTTCTGTTTGGTCTCGGCACGAACGGTATTCACATGTATCAGGTCGATGCCACCACGGGCGCTTTTGCTGAAGTCCCTCACTCTCCGTTTGCTTCGTCGAACACCAATCAGCCCGCCTTCATTGCCGTCGAACCTACCGGGCAGTACCTCGCAGTCGTCAACCGGCAAGGAACAAACCCGGGGGAAAGCTCGATCGACACTTTCAAGATCGACGCTGCGAATCTCGCTCTCGTGCCTGTTTCCGGATCACTTCTGGAATTGGATTCCACAGTGATTGGTGCGGGAGCCGACCTGAAGAATCGCCATTTTTATCTTTTCCTCGGCCCCAATTTTTTGAGCCCCAACCTGCAATTGCATTCGAATTCGGAGTTGAATGACTACGCGATTGACCCGCCAACCGGTCTCCTGAGCGGAAGCACATCCCAGCCAGGGAATGTGGGCCGCTGTTTCGCCATGGATCCTCAGGGCCGGTTTCTCGTTATCGGACAGGGTCAGAACCAGGGCCAGGTCGGCATTGTTCCCATCGCCGCGGTTTCTGGTGTGCTCGGTGCGCCAGCGATCACCATTTTGGCTACAAGTGTCTTCCCGATTGAAATCTCGACCGAGGTCACCGGCAAGTTTCTATATCTCACGGACAGCAACACCGCTTCTCCCCCGGTACACATCTATGCTATCGACCCGCAGACACTGGCGCTTGCCGAAACCGCCAGTTCTCCCCTGCCTGGTTTCACCTCCGTCCCGGCGTTCATGGGCGACCCAACAGGACCGTTCATGTACAGCCTTAGCGGCACCGCGATCCAGGCGAACATGACGGATCCACAAACGGGGTATTTCGTTCCAGTCCCTGGAACTTCGATCTCCGCGCCGGGAGTGGATGGAAGTTTTGTCTTCAGCATTCCGCCTGGGCAGCAGAATCTTGTGGGCCCCGTTGCCACTCTCACTCCCACTTCCCTTTCCCTCGGAAGCGTGACTGTCGGCTCACCCAGTCCGGCGCAAACTGTGATTCTCACCAGCACGGGTGACCAGGCTCTGAGTCTCAGCCTGATTTCGATTACCGGCGCCAACGCCAGTGATTTCAGCGAATCAGATACCTGCCAGGCGCCCAGCATTCTCCAACCGAGTAAGTCATGCGCGATTTCCGTAATCTTTACCCCGTCTGCGACGGGTCAGCGACTAGCCACGTTGGCGGTGACGGATAATGCTCCCGGCAGCCCTCAGCCCGTTCAACTCGATGGCACGGGCGTCGCACCTCCACCTCCCCAGCCTGCGGTTACCCTGGTTCCCGGTAGCATTTCCTTTCCAACGACCACGCAAGGGACGACCAGCGGCCCCGTAACTGTCACGGTCACCAGCTCAGGCACGGCCATGCTCCACATTTCTTCAGTGGTCATCGGCGGGAATAATCCAGGCGACTTCACCATGACGAATGGCTGCGCCGCCACCGCCTACGCCGTGAATGCCGCGTGCACAATCACGGTGACCTTCGCGCCACTCGCTGTAGGGCTGCGCACGGCCATGATTACGATTACCGACGATGCCCCGGACTCCCCTCAGTCGGTTCAGCTCAGCGGTACGGGCTCGGCACCGCCCTCGACAAAGCCCGCCGTGACTCTTACTCCCTCTAGCGTTTCCTTTCCAACCATTACGGAAGGTACGACGAGCGGGCCGCAGACCGTGACGGTCACGAGCTCAGGCGCAGCGACGTTGCATATTTCTTCGGTTGTTCTCGGCGGAACAAACTCGAGCGATTTCAACATGACGAACGGCTGCACCGCTACCGCCTACGCTGTGAATGCCACTTGCTCCATCAGCGTCACGTTTGCACCGTTGGCGACTGGACCGCGCGCGGCCACCGTTACTCTCACGGATGACGCACCCGATTCCCCGCAAGTCATCAACATTGGCGGCAGCGCCAATCCGGCGATTACCATCGGCGCTGCGCCAGGCGGTTCTACATCCGTGACGATCACCGCAGGGCAAACTGCTCAATTCAACCTCGAACTGACGCCGGGAGCAGGCTACACCGGCGGCGTTTCGTTGAGCTGTAGCGGGGCGCCGCTCGCCGCAACGTGTCAGTTGCCTTCCCCAGTGCAAGTTTCGAATGGAAATCCCGTTCCGTTTACAGTGATGGTAACGACGAGCGGCGGCGCTGTCGTGTTTCCGGTGCCAAATGCGCCCCCGCCCGGACCTTTCGTCTACATTCGATACCTGTCTCTAGTCGCACTCGGCATGCTCTTGCTGATTTTGGTCGCGAGGAAGAGTAATTTTCCCTCGCTCCAGCCGGCTGCTGGTTTCGCGGTCAGGAGAAACATGGCCGTGATTGCGCTGCTTACGCTCCTGTGGGTGGCAGGTTGCGGTGGCGGAAGCGCTGCACTCGCGCCCGTGCCTCCACACGTCGTCACGCCATCCGGGACTTCGACGATCACGGTCACGCCCAGCGCTACGTCTTCGTCGGGCAAATCCCTGCAACTGCAGCCCATTCAGCTCGTGAAGTAGCGCCGGGCACAGGTCTCAAAGTCGAAGCCGCAACTGTCCCGATCTCTAATCCGGCCGCTCGGTGGCGGTTTTGCCGCCGGCGCCCGGAAGCGGTGACTTTGCTCCGCCCGCCGCTTCCCCATCGAGCAACGCTTTCAAGCTGGGGTAGGCGTAGATCGTCGGGGCGTGGTTCTGCATGAGCCCTCCAGTATCCGCCGTCGGACCGTAATTGCTGTGCAAGTCGCGCCCTAGCATCCGCAGGATTGTCATCTGCTGCCCCCGATGGTGAGCCGTATGCGCAATCCTCCGCACCATCACCCATGCGCGCGGCCGTTGCGCATCAAAAAACTTCGTTTCGCATTCCCACCAGGAATCGTCTTTCGTCCGCAGCGCCGCGAGCCTCTTCCCGCTGTCCTCCGCATAGCGTTTCATGAATTCCAGCCGCGTCTCCACCGCCGGCAAAGGCGGCGCGTTGACGTCGATCCCCAGCATGTTCAGGAACCACAGGTTCTCGCTCACGCATTGGTGCACCATCTGCTCCCTCACGCTGCGCCCTCGCGGATCTCCCCCGCGCGGACGCACCGGAAGATCCTCGTCACGGAATTCGCTCCAGACGCTTACGACCTTGATTCGTTCCGTCTCATAGGTTTTAACAAGGAAGTCGTATCTCATGGACTCCGCCCTTCCGCGCCGCCTCGGCGGGCATTCTCCCTCCCGAAAATAGTCGCGTCAACTTACACCCTGTGCCGGATGAACCCGTTTTCTTAGGAAAACTTCAGGCCAATTGATACTATCGCCGTCGAAACAGGAAATTCTTTGATGCTGGCTTAAGCTCCGCGGAACCTGTTGACTCCGGCGTCGCCGGGGAGTATCAACCTCCTTACGCGCACACTATCGCCGGTTTCGCTCCCGTTTCCGGTGCGCGCACGTCCAATCTTCCAAGGAGGCAATCATGCCAAATCCTGTCCGTGCTATCCCCGAGGGGTTTCACTCCATTACGCCAGCGCTGACCTGCAAAGGTGCAGCAGGCGCCATTGATTTTTACAAGTCCATCTTTGGCGCCACCGAAATCATGCGCATGCCCGGGCCTGACGGCAAGGTCATGCACGGCGAGATCAGAATCGGCGACTCCGTCCTTTTCGTCAGTGACGAGTTTCCCGGCATGTCCTGTGCCCCGACGCCCGGCGCCACCAACCCCGTTTATATCTTCCTCTACACTGAAAATGTTGATGCCACCTTCAACCGTGCCGTAGCCGCGGGCGCCAAGGTCGATATGCCGCTTGCAGACCAGTTCTGGGGTGACCGCTACGGAAAAATCACCGACCCATTCGGCCACCAATGGGGCCTTGCGCAACACGTCGAGGATGTCGCGCCGGAAGAAATGGAGCGCCGCTCACAGGAATGGACGGCGAAAATGGCCAAGGCTGCCGGCCAAAGCTAAACTTTCCCCAGCCATTTGTGCAAAGGCCTCGCCTTCTGGGAAACCGTCGGCGGGGCTTTTCGCTTTCTCCTCGACGCCGCCAGCGCCGGCCTCCGCGGCCCCCATACGAGCTGGAGTTGAGCGGCCTCGCGCTCCTACAGCGGCCAGAGCCAGGCGGCGCCGCGCACTCCGCTGGCATCCCCATGCTTCGCCGGAACAACGGGTGTGTCCGCTTCCTTGCCGAAAACGTACTCGCTCAAGCGTGACGGAACATTCTGGTAGAGGCGTGGAATCCGTGAAGCCCCGCCGCCCAATACAATCACGTCCGGATCAAGCAGGTTGATGACCTGCGCCAGACCGCGCGTGAGCCGGTTCTCGAAGCGATCCAAACTGGCAAGTGCGGCGGGCTCTCCGGCAGCGCTGCGGGCGATGATTTCAGGGCCTTTCAGGGTGATCTTCGTCGCGCGCTCATAATCCGCTTCGAGTCCGGTCCCGGAGATCCACGTTTCGATGCAGCCGTTCCTGCCGCAGTAGCACGCGGGCCCCGGAAACTCTTCCGGGCGCATCCACGGCAGCGTGTTGTGCCCCCATTCGCCGGCAACGCCGTTCCGGCCATCATCAACGCGGCCGTCAAGAGCGATTCCTCCGCCACAGCCGGTCCCGAGAATGACGGCGAAAACAACATGCTTGCCCGCGCCCGCGCCGTCGGTCGCTTCGGAAACGGCCAGGCAGTTGGCGTCATTCGCGCACCGCACCTCGCGCCTCAGCGCGCGGCCCAGGTCTTTGTCGAACGGTTTTCCATTCAGCCAGGTCGAATTCGCGTTTTTTACCAAGCGGGTCTTTGTGGAGACTGTGCCGGGAATGCCGACTCCAACGGTCGCCGGCCGGCCGAGTTCTTTTTCAATCCTTTCCGCGGATTCCGCAACGGCACGCACCGTGCCTTCGTAATCGAAGCGCGGCGTGGCGATACGATGACGGTGCAATTCCCTTCCGTCGCGCTCGAGCGCGACGAATTCAATCTTTGTGCCTCCCAAATCCACGCCAATGCGAATGCGCTTGTCTTGTGCAGCAGGCATGGTTCGCGTCCCTTCTCCGAAGACGGAGATATTCTCTCTTGCAGCGCGTTATGGCAAGTTCTCGCGTTCTTGGGGGTGCTCGTTCAGGGAGCGGCCGTCGGATTGGCGTTCAAGAGAGCGGTCAAAGCCGCGGCGATTTGCGAAGCGATTTTCTTGAGGTCCTCATCGGCGGGCTCTCGATCCATCTCGAATCTGGCCACGGGAGCGTAGGAGGTCACGGTGATGACCGGCCCGTGCCTGCCGTCATTGCTCGGCGGATTGGCGAGCTCGTAGAGCGGTTGCTCCGGCCGCGCCAAGTTGCTGACCCCGACATACAAAAGCATATTCGAAGTGATTGGGTCGCTTCCGACAAGCAGGCGTCGCACGCGATTTCGTTCATCCGCCTCACCGAAGACGCCACGGATCTGCAGGCCAGCGGCTGGACGCGCCTCTCCGGCACGCAAGTGGCGAACCGCGTACCCTGCTTTCTCCAAAGATTTCATCAGGTTCTCCGACATTGCATTCACGAGCGCATTGGCGCGCCCGGCAGGAGTCTCGTCAGTTTCGGAATCCGTTGTCCGAGCGGATGCCAAAGTGTTCGACGACGGACCTAAAGAAGTGCTTCTTTGCGCAGTTGGCCGGCCGCTCGACGCGCTGCCTGAAGTTGACCTGGGAGAACTGAGGGAAGATGCGCTTTTTACAGCCCTGCCTTGGAGAACATCCAGCTCAAAATCGCTGACATAGACGAGCACGGACTGGGCAGGAGAGCTACCTACAGTTCGCTCATGGCGTGAAGCCGGCGCAGGTTTTGCTGGCCCCGCGTGCGGCAAGGCCAATGCGCAGACAGCGAACGGTGGGAGCAGCAGAACGAGACGAGCAATCTTCATGGAATTGCCTCGCAGGGCGGAACGCCGCCGACCCGGGACTGCGCTAGATGATCTTAAGCTGCGATCGGTTTTGGTGACGTCTTGCCGCGAGACTTGCTGTATTTCTCGAGTAACTCACGCTCTGCGCGAGTCCAGTCCTCAAGTTCATTTCCCGGAACGCCGCCGCGCTCGAGGTAAAAGTGATAGGCACGAAGCGCGATCTGCTCGCGCGTCGGATGGGTCTTGGCCTTGCGTGACTTTCCAATCGTTGGCGAGGAGCTTTCCCTCGTCTTGGGCATGGTCTTCTCCTTTCGGCTGGGGCCTTCATTCTACATTATTCTGCGAAAATAGTGCGCCAGCCATCATTCGAAAATTATTTTTGAGGCCCTCTTCCCATGCGGCAGGGGCTCCAATCGGCGAGAGAAGCTCCTGCGAGCAGAGCAGCGGGTTAGGCGCAGGTGTGCGGCCTCGGCGCGTTTAGTATCCGTCGGTCGCCGCAAGGATGGTGCGCGTTTTTTTATTTCGAAGGATGAGCCGTGTGCCGGGATAGTTGGCCGCGAGAGCCGGCAGACGCTGGCGGGCGATCTCAAGGTCCTGGAGACATTCCAGCCGCAGGTGCCGGCCGTCCGCATCTTCAATCAGGATGTCGTAGGCGGGCTCGATCAGGGGGGACGCGGGTCCTGCCATGGTGCACTACCTCCTAAGGGGATAGTGATGGAGGAGTGCAAATCGTTTCACTTCGGGAAAGAGCTGTTGCCAGCAGATTGCGGCAAATCGGCCAGCTTCCTAAACGGAATTCACTGAGCAGCGGCACCCTTGGGCGGGCCGAAAGCAGGAACGGCGCCGAGCTGCTGCATCAGGCCTAGAGCGTCCCAACTGGCGTAGGAATCCATGATCTTTCCGCTGGTGATGTGATTGATGGTGATGCCGTCCACGGATATTTTCTTATTTGTGGGAGCGATTCCCAAGTATTCGCATTTGTGCGTACCGGAAATGTTCCAGGAGACGACTAGCTTATCTTTTTCGCAAACCGTGTCTTCGATGGTGAAGCGCAGATCGGGGAACGCAGTTACCCAGCGAGTGACCACGCGTTTGTAAGCTTCGGGACCGATCGCGGAACCGGAAACGTTGGTGTCGTGGAGAGCGTGGCTGGGGGAAATGATTTCGTTCACGATCTCCAGCCGCCGTTGTTCCACACTTCTTCATAAAGGCGCCGGACAACGGATCGATTATCGGCTGACATTGAGTTGGTCCTCCTCCCCCGGATCGCTCGATCCGGCAGCTTCGGAGACGGGCCCTGCCTCACGGGACGATTGGTTGAGGGAATCGGAAGGGGTGAGGCTGCGGAGAGCGTACTCCGAAGACTATTCGTTTGCAATTCGCATCATTGGAACTCGAAGCGTCGATCCGGGTCAGCGGATAGGACTCTCGCGAGCGCGGATGCTTCAACAAGACGTCAGGGTGGCGAAACAGGAGAGTGCTACATCCTACTACGCAAAGCGTTTGGGTATCCGGTGCCCACGACGGCCTGCCGAAGCTGTGCGGCGGATTCGATCAAGCTATCCGTGGCTGCACTGGTGGACCGGGCGCGCGTTCTTGATCGCGAGTTTGATTGTAGGGTGTTCCGCTCTGGCGATGAGCTGGAAGATGTCCATCGGCGGAGCCAATGAGACGGCGGCAACGACTTTGTATGGAGCGTTCTTTCTGATTGCCCTCGCGGCGAATTCGCCCTGCACCGGGAATGGATGATTCGCGCGTACGCGATCGGTCTGGCGGCTGCAACGATCCGGCCGATTGTCGGTGGCTTCTTCGGGGCGGCACTGGCGCGCGGGCAACAGCCGAACCCGCACGAGTTTTTCGGCACAGCGTTTTGGATCGGCTTCACGCTGCACTTGATCGCTGCAGAAGCGTGGATCAACTACACCCGGCCAGCCATGCAGGCCAGCGCGGCGTAAATCGCACCCCGGCCCTTCGGCCAGTACCGCTCAGAGAAATCCTGACCCTCATGCAAATTGACGAATACGTCTCCAGGCCCGATAAGGGATTAAGGGCTCGACGTGTCCTCGGGCCAAGGAGGGGGCGATGCTGCGCAATCGGTTGCTTATTCTGCTGGGCGGCTGTTTTCTAACGGCTTCAGCCGCATGGGCGGACGACGTTGGGTATGTAGACTGCTCGAACCATCCAGAGGAAACTCAAGTTTTCGCAAAGGCCAGGAA